>JASHUE010000333.1:0-7889 GCA_030040195.1 Streptosporangiaceae bacterium
TGTGCGGCGCGTCCATCGCGCTCGTCACTAGCGCCGGGATGTGGAAGTGGGAGACTGCCTCCGCGCTATAGCGCATGAACCAGCTCGCCTGGTCTACGTCGTTGTGGTCGCCCGATTGCATTCGGCCGGCCGGATCAGCCCAGAGCCTGAAGGTCGCGTAAAGTGCGCCGATAAAATATGCGGCCAGCGCCAGGTAGGGCCCGATCGGTCTTGGTCCCGGCCGCTCCTCCGCAGTCTCCTGCGAGGGCTTGACCGCCGGCGTGGCGAGTCCCACCTCTACCTCCGTGCGTCGGGCGGTCGATAGGTACTACCGATCTGGAGCCAGATGGTAGCCGCAAAGATAGCGCAGGCCAGGCACTAGGTTGACGTTAGACCTCATACGTATCAAGCGGAAGTTATGAATGCGTCTGTCCGGTGGCTGGCGGTAACCGCCAGGAGAGCCAGAGTGTAGTTTACGGTACGGTCAGTTGAGTCTGGGCTGGCCGCCCCTAAGATCTGCTCGGCCGTCACAAATGCGAACCAGCGAGCGGGTCCACAGCAGGAGTTCGGCGGACGTCAGGGCTTCCGGTCGCCCGCAGAGGGAGACCACGGTGCAGGAAACTCGGCAGCGCGTGCGGCCCGAGGACGCCGGGAAACGGCCTGAGGGTGCCGGGAAACGGCCGGGCGGTGCCGGGAGGCCAGTCAGGCGACGATGGTTCGGGCCCGACAGCCTGGGCTGGATTCTTGGTGTCTCGGTACTGTTCCTGCTCGCGCAGATGCTCCCGAACCTGCTCCGGCTCCCGCTCGGCGCTGACGAGATCACCTACATCGCCCGCACGAGCGCGCAGCACTCGGCGGTCTACCTGCCGCCGGTGCACGGGCACGGGGCTGGCCTTCTGGCCGCCCCGGTCACGCTGCTGACGACCTCGGTGCTGGCCCTGCGGATCTGGATGGCGTTCCTCTCCGCCCTCGCACTCGGCCTGTCGCTGCTGTGCTGGCGCGGGCTGCGGCCGGCCTGGGTGCTCGCCCTAGGCGGGTTCATCTTCGGCAGCCTGGCCATCACTGAGCTCAGCGGCGTCCAGGTCTACCCGGACCTGTGGGCCGCCTTCGGGGCGCTGGCCATCACCGGGCTGCTGCTGCAGTCGGTGAACCAGCGCTGGCAGCCCAAGGTCGTCGTCCCGCTCATCGGGTTCATCTCCTTCTTCGTGGTCCTGCTCCGGCCCCAGAACATCGCATTCGTCCTGGCTCCAACCTTCCTGGCCGCCCTTCTGGTCCGGGGCTGGCGCCAGCCAAAGGTGCTCGTCGCCATGATCGCGGGCGCAGCGCTCGGAACGCTGGAGTGGGTCGCCGAGGCCTACCTGTGGTTTGGCGGTCTGTTCAACCGGATCACGCTGGCCGGCCAGGAACCGCCCAAGTTCGGCCTGACCTTCTCGCTCATCATGCAGGCCAAGACGCTGAGCGGGCCATGGTACTGCCCGTCCAACGCGGCCTGCCCTGGCTGGAACTACCCGCTGCTGATCCTCTGGTGGATGGGCCTGCTCGCGCTGGTCGGGATCGGCGTCTTCGCGGCCTGGCAGACGCCGGCGAAGGTATCCAGCGTGCTCGCGGTCGTAACCGGCGCCTGGTGCGCGGCGTGCTACATCCTGTTCGTGCCGTTCGGGGCCCCGCGCTATCTGCTGCCGACCTGGGCGCTGTTCGCGATCATCGCGGCCGACGGAGTCGTCTGGCTGGCCACGAAGCCGGACCTGAAGCGCGTCGGTGCCGCGATTGCGGCTGCCTTCCTACTGGTCGGCGCCGTCACCCAGCACGTCGTGCTAGTCCGCGAGACCGCGAGCGCGGCGGCGGTCCGGCCCTTCATCTGGAAGGCCAACTACCTGCGCGACCACGGGATCAGGCCGCCATGCGTGGTCTTCTCGCCGTCGGTGGCCTACTACGTGGGCTGTTCGGCGCCGTGGTCCGGCGGGTCCGTCAACGAGATACTGAAGCGGATGCCTGGCGGTTCGAAGGCCTATCACGAGATACACCTGCCGGGGCCGGTCCGCAGCGTCTGGGTCAGGCGCTAGGCGCTCAGGTGCCGCCCAGCGGCCCGGCGAACGCCTGGTTGTTGTGGCAGATGTTCGTGCTCCCGGTAATGCCGCCATACTGCCTGGTCAGGTTGGACGGGCCGGGCGAGCCGAGCGAGCCGTGCGTCGCCGCGGGTCCGTGCAACAGGACGTAAGCAGCCAGGGCGGGACCCGCCGGCCGCAACGGGATCTTGCTCGTGGTCCGCGGGAGGCTCCAGTCGTGCGCGATCGCGCGGAATAGCTGTCCATCACCGGACGGCCACTGGACCCAGTCGGGATTGGCCGGGTACACGGCGGTCGGCAACTCGATGAACTGGACCGCACCGGGCTGCATCTGGCGCAGGCTCTCGACGATGTGAATCAGCGTGGACAGGTCAAGCCCGGCATCAGTCGTCATGGACCTGGCCGCGTCGGTGATGACCGCCAGCAGCTTGGTCGGGCTGCCGAGCAGGTCGCTGCGCTCCACGCCCTGCAGGACCGCCGCCATCAGATACTGGTCGCGCTCAATGCGCTGCAGGTCAGAGCCCTGGCCGATGTAGCGCGCCCGCCAGAACGCGAGTGCCTCGGCGCCCCCGACATGATGCCGGCCCGGCCCCAGGCGCAGCTTGGACATCGGATCGTTGATCGCGAATGGCAGGCAGATGTTCACCCCGCCGATGTCGTTGATCACGTTTTCGAACCCGGTGAAGTTCAGCTCGATGAAGTGGTCGATGCGCAAATGGGTGGTCTGCTCCACCGTCTTCCACAGGCAGCCAGGACCGCCGTACGCGAACGTGGCGTTGATCTGCTCGACCTGGCCCGGCTGGGCCGCCTGGCCCGGAGTCCCGGCCTCCGGGGGACAGGACAGGATCGGGACGACGGAATCGCGCGGGATGCTCAGCACCACCGCGCTGCGCCCGCCCGGCGCCAGGTGCAGCATGATGATCGTGTCCGACCGCTGGCCGCTGATGCCGGCCCCGAAGCTCGCGTTCGCCCCGGACCGGCTGTCCGACCCTATGAGCAGGATGTTCATCGCGGTGGTGAACTGCGGCGGCCGGGTTCCGAGGCCACTGACCTGGATCCGGCGGATGCTGTCCCATACCGAGCGGTACGTGAGGTAGGCCGTGAGCGAGACGGCTACCAGGCAGACCGCGAGGGCGACCGCGAGCGTACCGAGAACGCGGGTACGGACGCGGCTAGTTCCCCTCCCGCGCGACGGAAGGCTGGACGACGGGCGCGCCTGGCGGGCATCGCCCTCGACCCTGAGCTCATCGCCGTTGCCGGTCATGATCCCACGGGATACCTGCCCCCGGACCATGCCCGTAACCGTCACGGGCGCGCACCGGAAGGCGATGTGATCAACGTCTCGCCCTTAGCGGTTCAGGGCGGGAACGAGGCCGGGTTACGGCCGAGCGCGGATCACCCGTTACTGGCCGTCCGGGCCAGAGAAAACGCTTGAATCACTACAGATCCCAACGTTCCCGCTGATACCGCCGTATTGCTTCGCCAGGTTCTCGAGCGCTGAGCTGGCGCCTGGACTGGCGCTCGGGCTCGCGCTGGGGCTGGCGGCCGGCGAAGTCACCCTGGTCTTGAGGCCGACACTGGCGAGCACCGGCGGGCTGCCCTGCTTGAGCCTGCCCCGCGTTCTCGTGCTCGGCAGCCGGGTGTCGTGGGCGATAGCGGCGAACAGGTTCGCGGCCTGCGGCTCCTCCCACTGCACCCAGGCCGTGGGGTTGCCGGGGTAAGGGACCACCGGGGTCTCGATGAAGTGCACGGCGCTGCTCGGCGTCCCGCGCAGGTCCTCACCGATCGTGAGCAGTTGTCCCGCCGTTAGCCCCGTGTCGGTGGCGACGAGATGATTTCGGGTGATGTCGGTGATGACCCGGTACAGCGCGGCCGGGCTGCCGAGCATGCCGCTGCGCTCGATGCCCTGCAGAACGGCCGCCATCAGGTACTGATCCCGTTCGATCCGCTGCAGGTCAGAGCCGTCGCCGATGTAGCGGACCCGCCAGAACGCCAGGGCCTCCGGGCCCGAGATGTGATGCTTGCCTGCGCTGAGGTGCAGCTTAGAGTCGCTGTCGTTGATCGCCACCGGCAGGCATACGTTGACGCCACCAAGATCGTCGATGACGTGCTCGAAGCCGGTGAAGGTCAGCTCGATGAAGTCGTTGAGATGGATGCCCGTGGTCGCCTCGATGGTCTCCCAGAGGCACCCCGGCCCGCCGTAGGCGAACGTCGCGTTGATCTGCTCAACCTGGCCCGGCTGGGCGGCCTGCCCCGATGAACCGTCCTCGGGGGCGCAGTTCAGGATCGGAACGACGGTGTCCCGCGGGAGGCTCAGCACCACGACCTCGTGCGCGTCGGGCGCGATATGGACGACCATGATGGTGTCCGAGCGCTGGCCGGTGATGCCGGCGCCGAACTGCCGGTTCACCCCGGCCCTTGAGTCCGACCCGATCAGCAGGATGTTCATGGCGTTCGGATCGGGCGGTGGGAGCTTGACTCCCGCGGCCCGCAAGTCTCTCTCCACGTTAATCCGCGTGACGCCATTCCAGTCGGCCCGGAAGTTGAGGTAGGCGGCCAGCGACACGCTGACTAACAGGGCTGCGGAAAAGATCGCCACGCCGCCGAGGACCTTCTGGCGGATGCTATAGCGCCGCCGGGGGGTCCCGGGCGATCGGCGGAATGGCCGTCTCAGCGACACCGGGAAGTCCTTACCGAGACTCATCGCCGTCCTCCCAGGCGGTGCGTACCCGCCGGGCGCCCGGTCAACCCTGACTAGGCCGCCAGACGTATGAGCCGTTCCTGAACAGAATCCGTGCGCAGCGCGATGATCCGGAATGACTGGGGTGAAGGACCTGGCGCGGTGTTCGTCCCGGCCTAATCGCCGTCGGGGCCGGCGAACGCTGCCTTGTCGGAGCAGATATTGACGTTGCCGCTTATGCCGCCGTAGGTAACAGCCAGGTTTTCCATGCCAGTGCTCGCGGCCGGAGCGGAGGATTTCAGCGAGGTGAAGCTGGAGCCCAGGATCAGTTGCAGGGTGGGCGAGGTCAGCTGCGGGTCAGCCTGCAACGTGACCGGGCCGCCTATCTGGGTTTCGAGCGTCCTCGCGGCCGGGAGATCCGCGGCCGTCGCGTAGTCGATCACCGAGGTGGTGTACGTGTCGGCCGCGGCGTCGGCCGGCTGGCCTATCACGTCGAATCCGCGCTGGCTCAGCGTGTTCGCGGTATCGGTGGCCAGGCCATCCGTGGTCGTGCCGTTGTAGACGGCGACCTGGACCTGCGAGGGCTTGAGCGTGGTGACCTTCTGCTGCTTGCCCTTCGTGGCCTTCGGCGACCTGGGCAGCCTGGTGTCGTGCGCGATCGCGGCGAACAGGTCGTCGGCCTGCGGCTGCACCCACTGAACCCAGTTGTAGTTGTACACGTAGTCCGTCCAGGGGACGGTCACGAACTGGACCTGCTCGGTCGAGATGCCGCGAAGGTTCTCGGCAATGCGGAACATCTGGCTCTGGGTCAGGCTCTGGTCGGTCGTGACGTAGTGGTTGCCGGTGAGGACGTCGATCACGCTCAGCATCTTGCCCGGGCTATGGAGCAGGCCGCTGCGCTCGATGCCCTGGAGCAGTGAGGCCATGAGGAACTGATCCCGCTCGATCCGCTGCGGGTCGTCACCCTCTCCGAGGTCCTCCCTGGTACGCCAGAACGCGAGCGCCTGCCGACCGTAAATGTGATGCAAGCCCGCGGACAGGTCCAGGCCCGACATCGGGTCGTTGACCGCAGCGGGCAGGCAGACCCACACCCCGTGGAGCGCGTCGATAGCTTGCTCGAAGCCGACGAAGTCGAGTTCGATGAAGTCGTTGATGTGGATGCCCGTCGTCACCTCGATGGTCTTCCACAGGCAGCCGGGGCCGCCGTAGGCGAACGTCGCGTTGATCTGCTCGACCTGGCCCGGTTGCGCGGACTGGCCTGACGTCCCGGCCTCGGGCGTGCAGTTCAGGATCGGGACGACCGAGTCGCGCGGGAAGCTCAGGACATCGACCTGCCGGGCCCCGGGAGCGATGTGCAGCACCATGACGGTGTCCGAGCGGGCGCCGTCAATGCCGTCCGATCCGCCGATCTTGCCGTTCTCGCCCGACCTAGTGTCCGAGCCGATCAGCAGGAGGTTGATCGCGTTCGGGTCAATGGGCGGCAAGTTGCCCTTGAGGTCGGCCGAGACGTCAATGCGGCTGATCGCGTCCCAGACAGACCGGTACTTCATGTAGGCCACGATCGAGCCGCCGGAGAAGACCACGGCGACCAGGATGGCTAGCGAGGCCAGCACCAGGCTTGCCGTTGAGTGCTGGTGCCAAGGCCGGCGCCGGATCGGCTTGCGAGACCCCGGGTCGGTCCCGGATTTTCGCGGCTCATCGGCCGGCGGCTGATTCTCGGAGTCCTGGTGGCGGCTCATCGTCATCGACGCTCCCTCACCCACGGCATCGGGCGGGGGCCTAGCCGCTTGCTTACGCTTTAATGTTACGTGGGGTTTAGCAGGAGGAATCCCACTTAGAAGGTAAAGATCGGGGCAGGTAACGGTCAGGGCGCCGGTCAGGCGCCTGCCGTGGCCCGTCCCCGCGGTCGCCGTGGATGACAAGTGCGGTCGTTACCGGGGCAGTCATAAGTTCGGGACCTGGCCAGCGGCCCTCTACAGTTGACCCGTGCGCCCAACCGACCGCCCGGATGGTACAGCCGGTAGCGAACAGCCGGCCGACACCGAGCTGGCCGATACCGGCAGCCTCGATCAGGTCACAGGGCTCGCGTCGGCCGGGACCGGCACATCACAGGCCACGCGCGTGCCTGCGCCCACCCCCGCCCCGGCCAGAACCGGAATGTTCCGCCCAGCAGCCGACCGCCTTGCTGGCCTTCTGGCTTCGCTGGCCTGGCTCGTCGGGCTCCGGGCCGGCCGACCCACCGCTTATCGCGATTCCGAGAGCGGTCGCCAACCTGAGGCGAGCCTGCGCCCCAGGGTTGGCCATGACGCGAGCGCGCGCCCCAGGACTGGCGAAGCCGCCGGGCTTGCGTTCGCGCGGCTGACCGTGCTCCCGGCGGTGCTCGTCGTCGCCTGGCTGATACCTGGCCTGCCGCTGCTGCTGGGCGGCGACTTCCTGCCGGTGCCCGTGCTGCTGATCTCCGTGCCTCTGGCGGCGGCGCTCACGGTCAACGGCCTGCGCGCGGTTCCCGCCGCCTGGCCCCGGCTTGGCGCCAGGGATCGGGTGGCGCCTGGCTGGACCGCGTGGTTCGGGCTGCTGGCCACCGTCGCCGTCGTCGTCGGCCTGACCGCGTGGCAGTTGCGGGAGAGTTCCGAGTCGGTCATCGTGCTCCGGGATGCAGGCACCTACCTGCAGGCCGGCTACTGGATCGCACAGCATGGCTCGCTGCCTGTCCCGCAATCGCTGTCGGCCTTCGGTGGCGTCCATCACGGTCTGAGCTTCGCGAGCATCGGCTTCCTCCCCAGTGGTAGCTCGGTCGTGCCCGCCGTCACGTCCGGCATGCCGATGCTTCTGGCCGCCGGGTTCTGGGCCCACGGGCTGACGGGTGCCGGAGCAGTGGGCCCCATTCTCGGCGGGCTGGCCGAGCTCAGCTTTGCCGGGTTGATAGCCAGGCTGGTCGGCCCGCAGTGGGCGCCGGCCGGAGCGCTCATCCTCGGCCTGAGCCTGCCGCAGCAATACGTGAGCCGCTCGGCTCTCAGCGAGACGGCCTTGCAGGTCGTGCTCTTCGGCGGCCTGTGCCTGCTGGCCGACTCGTTGATCCTCCGTGCCGTCAGCAGACGGGTCCCTCGAGCCGACGCCCCCGCCGAAGGCGAGGCTCCCGTTGTCGTCGGGAGCGCGGTCGGTGC
>JASHUE010000334.1:0-4248 GCA_030040195.1 Streptosporangiaceae bacterium
GCGAGTTCCTTTGCGCGGACGTATTTCGGCGCGAAGCAGATCTCTTCCGCGTACATCAGCAACACCCCGGCGGCCGAGCACGCGGTCATCATCTCATCGGCCTCGCGCAGCGTCCGGGCCAGCGGCTTCTCGCAGATGACATGCTTGCCTGCGCGGGCCGCGGCGACAGCGATGTCCCGGTGCAGCGCGTTCGGCGCCGCGACGCACACCACGTCGATATCGGGTCGGCCAGCCAGCTCGCGGAAATCAGTGAGCCAGGCGGGAATCCCCCAGCGCTCGGCGAACTCCGCTGCCCTCCCCGCCGACCGCGAGGCCACCGCGCGCACTTCTGCACGCGGCAGCCGCGAGAAGGCCTCCGCATGCGCTCCGGCTATGAAACCGCTTCCCACGATCCCGATTCCGACCTGATCCGACGTCATGATCTGCCTCCGCCTGCTGACAATCCGGCCCACCGCATGAGACACCGCGCCGAGCGGCCGTTCTGCCGACGGTAGCGGACAGAGTGACCGAGCCTCGCGCCGACCGCGCGCGCTGGTCACGATCCCAGGCTGGCCAGCACCCGGGCCCGCAGCGATCCATGCGGCCAGCGGCGGCACAATCATGGTGCATGGGATCATCTCGAATTGTGCACAAAGACCTGCGGGAATCCGATGATTATGCTGCGGTCGCCGCGTACATCCGGCGGCTGCACGAGCCGGCTTTCGCCAAGCCGCACCATGTCACCGACCTCGTCACGACCGCCGACGCTAGCCGCATCGTGGTGACCGGATCCGTGTACGACAAACTCGACGGGCTGCCATGGACGGCCCTCTACGAAGTGCGGGACGGCGCGCTGTGGCCGCTGACCTCCGCCGGCGGTTCAGCCAAGGCCGCCCGGCTGGCTCCGGACGGGTCAGCGCTGGCGTTCTTGTCGGACCGGGCCACGGCGGAGGTATTCCAGCTGTACCTGCTAGCAGACGGGCAGCTCGGCGAGGCCCGGCCAGCGCCCGTTGTGCCCGGCACGGTCGAGTATCTGGCGTGGTCACCGGACGGCACGCGGATCCTGCTCGGAGTCGCTGGGGCCGCAGCCGAGATGGCTGACGCGCAGGGCTCAGGAACGGCGGGCGCGGGCGAGTCCGGTCTGCCGCCCTGGTACCCGCACGTCGAGGCCGGGACGCCGGAGGACGCCTGGCGCAGCCTGTGGTTGTACACGCCTGCCCGCGGCGAGGTGATCAGGGTCTCGCCGGACGGGCTGAACGTCTGGGAGGCAGCGTGGTCCGGGCCCGGGCATGTGCTGGCAATCACCAGCGAGCGGCCTGGCGAGGATGACTGGTACCGCGCGGTGCTCAGCCGGCTCGACGTCTCGACGGGCGAGGCGACCGAGCTGCTCCGCAGTGACGTCCAGCTCGGACTGCCCGCCGGGACCACCGACGGTACGAGGGCAGCCGTCGTCGAGGCCGTTTGCAGCGACCGGTGCATCGTGGCGGGCGATCTGATCGTGCTGGACCTGGTGGCCGGCACCAGGTGCGCCATCGACACCAGCGGGACGGATGTGACCGCTGTCCAGTGGATCGACCGGACGCGGCTCGGCTACATCGGCCAGCGCCATCTGGACAGCGTGGCCGGGATAGCCGACACCGGCGAAGGACTCCTGCAGGGAACGATCACGACCAGCGAGCTCGCCGCGTCCGCACAGTCGTGGGCGAGCGGGTTCTACCCGGCCGGCGCCTTCACCTCAGACGGCCGGCTCGTGGTGATCCGGGACGACTACGACCTTCCGCAGGAGATCGCGATCGTCGGCCCGGGCGCTGACCAAGTGCTTGCCTCGCTGGCGCATGCCGGCACCGACTACATCCGGTCAGTCGCTGGCTCGGCGACAGCCGTCAGCTGGAGTGCTCCCGACGGGACGCTGATCGAAGGAATCCTGTGCACACCGGCCGGAGCCGGGCCGTTCCCGCTCGTCCTGCGCGTTCACGGCGGGCCGATCGGGGCTTACCAGCGGAGCTGGTCAATGCGTGATTACGCGGTACCGCTGCTAATCTCCCGCGGATATGCGGTCCTGCACCCCAATCCGCGCGGTAGCTCGGGGCGGGGCCAGGAGTTCGCCGCCGCAGTTGTCGGCGACATGGGCGGCGCAGACACCCACGACTACCTGTCCGGAATCGACGCCATGATCGAGCGCGGGATCGCCGACCCCACGCGGATCGGGACGATGGGCGTCAGCTACGGCGGATTCATGTCAGCGTGGCTGGTGACCCAGGACCAGAGGTTCAAGGCCGCCGTGGCCGCCTCGCCGGTGACTGAGTGGTACAGCTTTACGTTCACGACCAATATCCCCGGCTGGGGACTGTGGTTCCTCGACAACGCCGATCCCGAGGCTGCGGATAACCAGGTGCACACTCGCAGCCCGGTCATGTCCGCAAGCAAGGCCAGAACGCCGACCCTGCTCACGGCCGGCGCGAAGGACCGGTGCACACCAGCCGGCCAGGCAAGGGAGTTCTACCAGGCGCTGATTGGTCATGGCATCGATTCGGAACTGGTGATCTATCCCGGCGAAGGGCACGGCGTCAGCCGGTTCCCGGCCGTCACCGACTACCTGACCCGGCTCGTGACCTGGTTCGAGAGATACATGCCTGCCTGACTTCGCGCCGCGCGAGGGCTTGGGACATCCGACTGCCGCTGCCGGCGGAACGGCACCGCCGTCACAGCCCCAGAAGTCGGTCGAGATCGGCCTCGTCCGCGCCGGTGACGTCGACGATCTTCATCCTGCTCGCTGCTCCGGACACCAGCGTCACCGCGTGCGGCCGGACGCCGAATGCCTCCGCCACAGCGGTCAAAGCGGCCGCGGTGGCCCGGCCGCTCACAGCCCGTGCGCTGACGCGGACTACCAGCGCGCCGTCACGCTCGCCGCCCACCTTGGTGTGGGCAGACCCAGGCCGGACCCAAATGGTGACCCGCACCTTCCCCAGTGTGCCTGAGGACCTCCGGTCGCGATCCTCACGCCGCTGCCCGCGGGACACACGGTGGACTTGGTCCATCGGTGGCCAGTGCCGGCAGGGTGCCCAGCCGGATATTACGGTGCGGCCGTGGTGGCGGGCCGGTTACCCTGCCGGCGTGACAGACGGTGACGCAGCCGATTGGCGGGACCTTAATCGGGCCAACTGGGATGGCCGGGTGCCGGTGCACCTGGCCAGCGAGTTCTACGATCTCGATGGGTTCCGGGCCGGTGCCGGCTCGCTGCGGCCGTTCGAGGCGGCCGAGGCCGGCGAGGTGACGGGCAGGCGGCTGTTGCACCTGCAATGCCACGTAGGGCTCGACACGCTCTCCTGGGCCAGGAACGGTGCGCAGGTCACCGGGCTCGACTTCTCCGAGCCCGCAATCGCGGCCGCGCGATCGCTGGCAGCCAGCCTCGCCATCGACGCGTCTTTCGTGGTAGCTGACGTGTACGACGCCGTGACGGCCCTGGGCGGGCAGCGATTCGATGTCGTCTACACCGGGACCGGGGCGCTGGTATGGCTGCCCGACATCCGCCGCTGGGCAGCCGTCGTGGCCGAGCTGCTGGAGCCGGGAGGGTTCTTGTACCTGGTCGAGGGACATCCGTTCGCGCAAGTACTGGACGACGCCCAGGGCACGACCGTCGTCCGGGACTACTTCGACGACCAGCCCCAGGTTGAGGACTACCCCTACAGCTACACCGACGGCCCGGAGCTGCAGCACACCCGCAGCGTCCAGTTCCAGCACCAGCTCGGGCAGATTGTGACGGCGCTGGCGGATACGGGACTGCGGCTCGACTTCATCAACGAGCACGACTTCGACGCCTTCCAGCGGTTCGAGTCACTTCAGCGCGACGGCGCCCAGTACCGCTTCCCACCCGGCCACCCCCGCGTCCCCATGATGTTCTCGCTCCGCGCCACCCGCCCCGCCTAGCGGCACCCGCCGTAACTCAGCGGCAGCGGCGTGCCTCCGGCTCCGCGCCGGATCAACTGGCAAATGGCGGCCTCAGCACTCAGCGGCGGTCAGGTCGGCTCCGGTGACTGCTCGCACCTGGTGCCACGGTCATTCTTCATTGTGGATCGCCATGATCACGTTGTTATTGCCAGGCCCAGTACCGGAAGTACTGAACCGCCATTGTCGATGGCTGGCCGGTGTCGTATCCGTACTGGCCAGTGAAGTTGTCGAATGTCCACCACATCGCGCTAGTGCCGCCTGAAGTGATATCCAGGTAAGGGCTTGACCATTGATCAGATAGCTGACCGTCGGTGTAAATGG
>JASHUE010000335.1:0-8169 GCA_030040195.1 Streptosporangiaceae bacterium
ACGCGAGGCGCAGGTCACCAAGATCCGGGCGGATCAGATCGGGTTCATCTTCCAGACGTTCAATCTGGTGCCCACCCTGAGCGCCCAGGAGAACGTGGAGACCGCGCTCGTCCCGCAGCATGTGCACCCGGCGACCCGCCGGGCGCGTGCCGCGCAGGCACTGGCGGACGTGGGCCTGGCCGACCGGGCCCGGCATCTGCCGTCCGAGCTGTCCGGCGGCCAGCAGCAGCGGGTGGCGATTGCCAGGGCGCTGGTCAAAGAGCCCAGCGTGCTGCTGGCTGACGAGCCGACGGGCAATCTTGACGAGGGCACCAGGGACGAGATCATCGGCGTCCTGGAGAAGCTGTGGCAGAACCTGGGGCTGACCCTCGTGCTGGTCACGCACGACAGTCAGATCGCCCGCCGCGCGCAGCGTATTGGCCTCATGAAGAACGGCAAGATCTCGATCAAGCAGGACACCCGGAAGGCGCCCGCCTGACCGGAGCCTGACCGGCGGCTGGCCCCGCCCGCGCCCCGGCCGGGACCAGCCGCCGCCCGATATCAAAGACTGGCGGCGCCGCTATCACGAGTACGGCAGCGCGAGCTCGCACCAGACGACCTTGCCCGACAGCGACCGCCGGGCGCCCCAGCGCTGGGCGACCTGGCTGACGACCTGCAGTCCCCGGCCGCGCTCGTCCTCCTCATCGGGGTGGCGCAGCCGCGGCAGCGCGGCCGAATCGTCCAGGACCTCGCACACCAGCCCGCCCTCCAGGATGAGCCTGAGCCCGATCTTGCCCTGCGCGTACCTGACGGCGTTAGTGACCAGCTCAGACACCAGCAGCTCGGCGGCCGGGAGCAGTTCGGCGAGACCCCATTTGCGGAGCGGGCGCTTGATCAGTGACCTTGCCTTACGGGCCGAGGTCAGCTCGGCGGGCAGCGTCCAGCGCACGATGTTCTCGGACGGTATGGTCCGCAGGCGCGCGATCAGCACCGCGATGTCATCGCGCTGCTCGTCCGCGTACACGCCGGCCAGGGTCGCCTTGCACAGATCCTCGAGCGGCAGGTCCACACTCTGCGGGGTGAAGATGTCGCGCAGCCGGGCCAGGCCCTCGTCGATGTCCTTGCTCCGCTTCTCGACCAGCCCGTCGGTGTACAGCACCAGCAGGCTGCCGTCGGCGACCGGCAGCGTCCGGCTCTGGATCGGGCCAGTCCCTACTCCCAGCGGCGGTGCCGGGGAGACGTCGAGCAGCTCGTTGGACCCATCCGGCCGGACGAGCAGCGGCGGCAGGTGCCCGGCCGAGGCCACCTCGCACGTGCCGGCGACCGCGTCGAATATCGCGTACACGCACGTGGCGAAGTGCGGCTCGCGCGCACCCAGCTCCTGCATCAGCTCGTTCAGCTGCTGCAGCGTCTCCGCCGGCGGCAGCTCGAGCATCGCCAGCGTGTGGATGGCGGTACGCAGCCGCCCCATCGTCACCGCTGCGCGCACGCCGTGCCCGGCCACGTCACCAACGACGAGGGCGACCCGGCCACCCGGCAGCGCGATCGACTCGTACCAGTCCCCGCCGACCTCGATTAGCTTGCTTCCGGGCAGATAGCGGTGCCTGACGTCGACCGAGGATGGCGCCGACAGGCCGGTCGGCAGCATGGCCCGCTGCAGCGTGAGCGCGGTGGCACGCTCGCGGCTGTAGCGCTGGGCGTTGTCCATGAAGATCGCCGCCCTGGCCGCGAACTCCATGCCGATCTGCATGTCGTACGCGTCGAACCGGCGGAATCCGACCCGGCGTACGCACACGAAGAATCCGAGCATGACGTCGCGCGCGATCAGCGGCAGCAGCAGCATGGACACGCCCGACAGGAGCTCGGCGACCGGGCGGCGGGTCCAGGTCGCTGCCATCGTGGAGGCGTTTGCGCTGCTCATGACCTCCATGACCGGCCTGCCGGTGTCCATGCACCGTGTGTAGGGCGTATCCGGCGGGTAGTGCAGGATCTCCCCGGTCGGGAACGCGGCATCCCAGGCGCCGTTCTCATCGTCGTGGGCTACCGCCAGGCGCCGGACCGGATTGGACCCGTCCGGGGTCTCAGCGGGGAACTCGTCCTCGCCGATCAGGCTCTCCAGGACGACCAGGCCGGCCGCGTTGCAGAAGTGCGGGACCAGGATGCCGATCAGCTCGGGCGCCATCTGGTCGATGTCCAGGGCGCCGCCGATCCGGCGTACCGCGCCCTCCAGCATGATGTGGCGCATCACCGCCGGGTCCAGGAACCGTTCCGAGGGCGGCAGCGCCATCCGCATGATCACCTGCGCGACCAGCTCCGGATCGTCGGAGCGGATCGGCTGGACGCTGACGACGACGTCGGTGGTCGCGCCGTCCGCGGTCCTGAACGCCAGCGCGGCTGAGCTCTCGCGGTCGGATATCGCGCTGTCGATAAGTCCCTGCAGCGTGGCCGCCGCGGGGCCGTCCGGGTTGGCGAGCAGGCTGCTCAGCTCGGTCCCGATCAGCGTGCCCGGATCGGCGAGCACGTCACCAGCACTGCGGTCATGCTGGCGTACGCGGCCCGCCTTATCGATCCCGAGGATGAGCGTGCGAGCGGATGTATTAGCCAGCAGCGCGGAAACCTCAGCCGCCACTGCGGATGCCACCGAAGTGCTCCCTTCGGCAGAAGCGGACTACGGTTCGTTCTCCTTAGTATGGAGCAGCTTTATTCCTATTGGGAGAGAACGACGGTTTGGTTTAGCCGCGATATCGATAATCCATTAGGTCAGGAGGCTGGTCACGGTGCCGGGATTGGACCGGGTGATCAGCGTCGGAGTCCGCGACTGGTGCGACCTGGCGGCGTGACTCCCCGCGACCGAACGGGCCGGGGGTCTTACGCGTCGCGGGCCGGTTCGCCGTGGCCCGCGTTGGCCCGCCCGCGACCCCAGTACGCCTTGGGTGACATCTGGTCCTGAGCCAGGCCGCGGCTGGCGAGGATCTCGCGCAGCCTGAGGACGACCTTGGCCTCGCCGAGCAGGTAGGCGTGACCGCTGCCGGATGGCAGCTCGACCTCGGCCGCCTCCGCCGACAGGGCCGCAGGATCGCCGGCCCGGCCGCCGAGCCGGTGCAGCCAGCTCACCCTGGTCCTCGCGGCCGCGGCCACCTCTTGTTCATCCTCGGGGTCGGGGATCTCGAGCACGATCGTCGCCTCGCTGTCGCCGGGCAGCGACTCGGTCATCGCCAGGATGGCAGGCATGGCCGACTCGTCGCCCATGAACAAGTGCCAGTCGGCCTCCAGCGACGGGCTGATCTTGCCCCGCGGCCCGATGCCCTCGATCCGGTCACCCGGCCGGGCCGACCTTACCCACCGATCGCCTGGCCCGTCGCCGTGCAACACGATGTCGAGCGTGAGCGCGCGCCGCGCGCGGTCAAGCCGCCTGATCGTGTACCGCCGCCGGACCGGCTTGTTTCCGTCGGCGGCGACCAGCAGCATGACGTCCTGGCCTGGCTGGTAGCTGAACCCGTCAAGCTCGGCGGCGGCCAGCTCCAGCCGCTGCATGTGCGGGCTGTATCGCTCAGTCGCCAAGACTTCGAGGTGCAGCTTCCTCGTGCCTGCGAGCGACCCGGTGAGCTGGGCAAACGGGTCGTCCAAGGCCGCCAGTACCGTCTCCGGCAGCGCGTCGGTCATTAGATTTGCCTTCCTGGCGCAGCGTGCTGCCGCCCGTTCGGCGGCCGATGCCTCAGGTTATGCGAGCCGTCGGCGGCCAACAGATCTGGTGCCCAGGGGCGGTTGCGTTCAGAATGGGGTGCGGTCACGGGTCTAGGGGACAATGTGCGGGACGCTAGGGGCTGGCGCGCGCCGGATCAGTGCACGGATGACCTGGGTCAGCGGGTCTCGGTGCCGTCTGTAGTGCGCCGGGTGGTGTCGCTGGTCCCGTCGCTGACCGAGACCGTGGCATCGCTGGACCCGGGTCTGCTGGCTGGCGCGACCGACTGGTGCTCGCACCCGCCGGAACTGGCAGTGCGCCGGATCGGCGGTACGAAGAACCCGGACATCGGCAAGATCGTCGGTCTTGCACCTGACATCGTGCTGGCCAACGAGGAAGAGAACCGGGGCCCCGATCTCGACGCGCTTCGCGCCGCCGGACTGGCCGTGTGGGTCACCAGTATCAGGGACCTGCCCGGCGCGTTGCGCTCGCTGCGTCGGATGATCACCATGGCGTGCAGGCAAACGACCCCGGCGTGGCTCGACGCGGCCGAGGAGGCATGGCGGCACCTCCCGGCCGGCCTGGCCACGGCGGCGGTCATTCCGATTTGGCGGCGTCCTTGGATGGTGGTGGGGAGCGACACCTTCGCCGGTGACCTGCTCGCGAGGCTCGGCGTGACCAACATCTACGCCAGTCACGGCGACCGGTATCCGCGGGTCGGCATCGATGAGCTGCTCGCAGCCGGCGTCGATCTGGTGGTGCTGCCTGACGAGCCGTACCGGTTCACCGCTTCCGATGGGCCCGAGGCCTTTCCTGGCAGCCGGACCGCGCTGGTCAGCGGGCGCCACCTGACCTGGTACGGTCCGTCCCTGGTCGAGGCGCCGTCCGTACTGGGCAGGCAGCTTGGCGCCGCGAGGGTCCGCTGACATGACGACGCCCCCGGAAGCAACTGCTCACGAGGGCGTGCCGGGGCCGGTGCGAAGGTCGCCTCTCGGCGAGTGGCACATCGCGGCTCCAGCCGAACGGTATTCCGCGAAGGCGATAGTTGCGGCCCGGGGGACACATGCGCACCGACGAGATTTGTAACGGGCTGGCCACGCGGTATATTCCGCAGCCGGAGGGACGTTCCGATCCACTAGATAATGAGGTCCATGGCAGGCAGGCGCCGGGGGGTGATGGCCGGTGGCAAAGGATGAGGCGCTGATCGGCTGCATCGGCGTGGTCACTGTGGCGACGCGCGGCGCCGACGGGCCCGGAGAGGTCCATTGCAAGATACGCGGGGGCACCGAGTCGTTCATTGCCTGGTCGCCCGAGCCACTGCCCAAGGGAACCAAGGTGCTGATAATCGAGTCCCGCGGTCTCCGGACAGTAGACGTCAGCGCCTGGTCAGACCCCCTCGACGACTTTCCCGGTGACTCATCTGCATAGACGACATTCGGGGTTAAGCTAGTCGCGCCATCCACGGGGGTTATATCGCCGCACACTGGCGGATAGGGGAAGTGGAAATGTTCGGTTACCGGGTGCCTGCCCCAGACGAAGCCATGCTGATTTCCGGGGGTCGCTACGGCATGAAGGGCGCGCCGTTCCGGGTGGTGACCGGACACGGTGCGTTCGTAGTCCCGTTCGTCCGCAAGGTGCGTTATCTCACCCTGGCCATGCGAGAGGCCGAGGTGACCGAGCAGTGCGTGACGCGGCAGGGCATCTCGCTCAATGTACGGGCCGTGATCGCTTTCAAGGTCGGTAACGACGAGGAGAGCATCGTCAACGCCGGCCAGCGATTCCTTTCCGATCAGGATCAGATGGCCACGCTTACCGGGCGGATCTTCGCTGGGCACCTGCGGTCGATAATCGGCTCGATGACGGTCGAGGAGATCGTGACCGAGCGGCAGAAACTCGCCACCGAGGTGCTCGACGGCTCCAAGTTCGAAATGGCCAAGATCGGGCTGAGCGTCGACTCGCTCCAGATTCAGTCGATCGACGACATGAACAGCGGCTACATCGACGCGATGGCCGCCCCGCACAATGCCGCCATCCAGCGGCAGGCGCAGATCGCCCAGGCGCAGGCCACCCAGCAGGCCGCCGAGGCGCAGCAGGAGTCCCAGCGCAAGCAGGCCGAGTACGCCAGGCAGACCGCCGTCGTCCAGGCCCAGTACAAGGCCCAGATCGACAAGGCACAGGCCGAGGCTGCTCAGGTCGGCCCGCTGGCTCAGGCGCAGGCGCAGATGAGCGTGCTGGCCGCGCAGACCGAACTCGCGAACAAGCAGGCCGAGCTGCGGCAGCGCCAGCTCATCGCCGAGGTAGTCAAGCCGGCCGAGGCGGAGGCCGAGAAGGTCCGCGTGCTAGCTGAGGCCGACGCGCAGCGGACCAGGGTGCTCGCCGCTGCCGCCGCCTCGAACAACCGGGTCGCGCTTGACCGGATGCTGATCGAGCAACTGCCGCAGATCGTCAGGGAAGCCGGGGCCGGCCTGGCCGGGGCGAACGTCAGCGTGCTGAACGGAGCCGACGGGCTCAGCGAGATCGCCGCCGGGCTGGTCGGCCAGGGCCTCACGATCCTGGACTCGGTCAAGAAGAGCCTGTCGGGTCAGGGCCCGACGTCCTTCCCCGAGCCAACCGCGCTGGAGCCAACCGCGCCCGAGCCTCCCGAGTCATCCGCTCAGTAGCGTGGCGGCGGCCAGGGCACGAGCGGCCTGCCGATCTCCCAGTGGTGCCCGAACGGGTCCATGATCCGGCCAAGGCGCCAGCCGTGCTCGTTGGCCGGCGGGCGGACCAGGACCGCACCCTCGGTCACGGCCAGGGAGATCGTCGCATCCGGGTCGGCGACCACGAGCAGCATTCGGGTAGTGGCACCACCCACCGACTCCGGGCTGAAGTTCGCGTGCTCGGGCGACTCGTCGGAGACCCAGAATGACCCGGCGCCAACCGAAAGCTGGGAGACGACCGCCTCGTCCTCGTCGGTGCCGCCCACCCGGTACTCCTCGACTGCTCCGAACGCGGCCTTGTAGAACCCGACGGCCTCGCGGCCGTGCCGGACCGACAGTTGCGGCATGACGGTCACGGGCGCGCACTCTCGCTGGCTGCGTATTTCGTCCACGACGCGATCCTGCCAGGCCGACGGGGCAGTAACCACGCGTCCCAGGAACCCGGGCTAGCTGCTGCCGCCGTTCCCCGGCCGGACGGCCGTGACCGACAGCAACTTGGCCGTGCCCTTGCAGGCCACTGACTGCCAGGGGATGAACAGCGGGATCGTCTGGTTCGGCGGGATGACGGCCAGCCAGGTCGTTTTCACCTGCGTGCACTCCGACATCGGGAAATTGCCCGCGTCCGCGATCCGCAGCGTGGCGTTCGCGTACCCGCCTGGCTGCAGCGTCACCAGTTCGCGCGCCGTAGTCATGTTCTCGGTCGACGGCTGCCCGACATCGGTGACCGGCGTGCCCGCCGCCAGGGCCACGCCGGGGAACCCGTACAGGGTGCACGGCACGTTGTCGAGATTCTTGAACGTGATCACCACGTAGACCGACCCCGCGGTGCCCTGGGACAGCCCGGTCGCGCCATGCAAGTACCGGCTCAGGCAGCCGGTCACCTGGGTCGACGTAGTCACCGAGGAGGATGGCGTGGGGGTGGGCGTCGCGGACGGCTGCGAGGAAGAGGCCGAAGCCGCGGGCGTGCTGGCAGCCGATGTCGGCGAGCTGGCCGATGGCGTGCTACCTCCGCAGGCGGTGACCGTAAGGCCGACGGCGGCCAGAGACGCGAGCAGCAGTGGCTTCATGACAAGATTTCCCCTCCGGACGGTGGCGCGCTATCAGGGATCGTAGAGGTGATGCGCGGCTAATGCTCAGGTTCGACGCCATCTGGAGGCTGGCGGACCGGGTCGGCCAGCCGGACCCGAGTCGCGAGCCCTCGCCTCGTTCCCCAAGAAATAAGAGCTGGGCGGTCTCCGGCCAGGTGGGTACCATGACGTGCATGGAGGTCAGTTATCTGAGCACCGCCGCAGCCGCGCGAGCTACCAGCTCGCCGGTTGCCGCTGCCTGACCTTCCTCATCCGCTGGCGACCGGGAATCGGCTCGCCGGCGTTCTCGCTTCGTGTGCTTGCCCGTGGCCGCGCCAGCTGCCGTCTTTCCGGCGCCTTGATTCCTGCGAGGCGAGACTGCAATGGACACGAACACCACGATCCGTACCTTCACCGAGTTCTTCCGCAAGCGCGGGCATCAGCTGATCGAGGGCACCACGCTGGTGCCGCCCGACGGCGATCCGGTGATGTTCACGACCGCGGGCATGCACCCGCTGACCCATTACCTGGAGGGAGAACCGCATCCGCTCGGGCGGCGGCTGGTCGGCGTCCAGCGCTGCCTGCGCACCACCGACCTGGACGAGATCGGTGATAACACCCACCTGACCGTGTTCCAGATGCTCGGGTCCTGGTCGCTCGGCCAGTACGACGGGCCGCAGAGTCTGCGCTGGGGGCTGGAGCTGCTGTGCGACGGCTTCGGGCTGCGACGCGACCGGCTGTA
>JASHUE010000336.1:0-3046 GCA_030040195.1 Streptosporangiaceae bacterium
CATCCTCGCTGGCGTGCACAATCAGGCGCCGCGCGATGAACCTCGGATCCTCGCCCGCCTCGATCATCCGGGCCAGGTAGTGCAGCGCGGCGTCGGCGTCGCTGCCCCGCAGGCTCTTGATGAACGCGCTGATCACGTCGTAGTGCTGGTCGCCCGACCGGTCGTAGCGGACCATGGCCCGGTCGACCGCGCGCTCCACGATCTCGACGGTAATTTCCGCGCCCTCGGCCAGGCCCAGCGCCGCCGCCTCCAGGTAGGTGAGCGCCCGGCGAGCGTCGCCACCTGCGAGCCTGACCAGGTGCTCGCGCGCCTCGGCGGCCAGCCGCACCGTCCCGCCCAGGCCCCGCTCGTCCATGAGCGCCCGGTCGATCACCACCTCGATGTCCGCGTCGGTCAGCGGCTGGAGCGTGAGCAGCAGCGACCGCGACAGCAGCGGGCTGACGACGGAGAAAAACGGATTCTCGGTGGTGGCGCCGATGAACGAGACCCAGCGGTTCTCCACGGCGGGCAGCAGGGCGTCCTGCTGGGCCTTGTTGAACCGGTGCACCTCGTCGATGAACAGCACGGTCTGCTCGCCGGTCAGGCCGAGTTTGCTGCGCGCCTCTTCGATCGCGGCCCGCACGTCCTTGACGCCGGAGGACACCGCCGACAACTCGACGAACTGGCGCTGGGTCACCCGGCTGACCACGTATGCGAGCGTCGTCTTGCCCGTGCCTGGCGGCCCCCATAGCAGCAGGGACATCGCCGCGTCATGCTCGGCGAGCTTGCGCAGCGGCGAGCCCGCCCTGGTCAGGTGCTGCTGCCCGACGACTTCATCGAGGGAACGAGGGCGCATCCGCACGGGCAGTGGCGCCGCGGCGCTCTCGGCCTCGGCAGCTGCGTCGTCGAACAGGCTGTTTGCCTGTCCTGCATCGGCTCTGGACACCGGTTGACAGTACCTCGCGCGTACCGTCAGTTCGGCTGTCAGTGGCCGGCCCTGCGGGCTGCCCGAGCCGCTCGGGATCGCCCTGGACACTGCCCCGGTCGCTGACCTGCGCCCGCCGGGGGCTTTCATCGACCGGCGCAGACGCGAGATGCTGGGCCGGTGAGCGATGACGTCACCCCGTTTCGCATAGAAGTCCCCGAGGCCGATCTGGACGACCTGCGCCAGCGGCTGGGCCGGACCCGCTGGCCGGAGCAGGAGACGGTCGACGACTGGTCGCAGGGGATGCCGCTGAACTATGCCCGCGAGCTTTGCGAGTACTGGCTTGACCAGTACGACTGGCGGGCGTCTGAGGCGAGACTGAACCGGTTCGCCCAGTTCCGCACCGAGGTCGACGGTCTGGACATCCACTTCATCCACGTCCGCTCGGCGCGGCAAGACGCGTTGCCGCTGCTGATCACCCACGGCTGGCCGGGCTCGATCGTCGAGTTCCACAAGATCATCGAGCCGCTGGCCGATCCGCAAGGCTGCGGCGGCGATGCCGCCGACGCGTTCCACGTCGTCTGCCCGTCACTGCCGGGCTACGGGTTCAGCGGCAAGCCCAGCAGGCCGGGATGGAGCACGGCCCGCACCGCCGACGCCTGGGATCAGCTCATGACCCGCCTGGGCTACTCCACCTACGGGGCCCAGGGCGGCGACTGGGGTGCCCAGGTCACCACCGGCCTCGGCATTCGCCATCCCGAGCACCTGGCCGGCATCCACCTGAACATGCCCATCGCCTTTCCCGGACCCGACCAGCAGGACGACATGACCGACCAGGAGAAGGCGGCGCTGGCTTCGATCAAGCACTACAACGACTGGGACTCGGGTTACTTCAAGGAGCAGGCGACGCGCCCGCAGACGGTGGGCTACGGCCTGGTCGACTCGCCAGCCGGCCTGTGCGCGTGGATCGTGGAGAAGTTCTGGTCCTGGACCGACTGCGACGGCGACCCGGCCACCGTGCTCAGCCGGGACGAGATGCTCGACAACGTGATGCTGTACTGGCTGCCCGGCACCGGAGCGTCCTCGGCCCGGATGTACTGGGAGAGCGTCAAGGCGCCGCTGTTTGATCCGGTCAGCGTCCCTGTCGGCTGCTCGATCTTCCCGAAGGAGATCTTCCGGCCATCCCGGCGGTGGGCGGAGAGGCAGTTCACCGACATCCGGTACTGGAATGAGCCCGACAAGGGCGGCCACTTCGCCGCGTTCGAGCAGCCAGAGACGTTCGTGGAGGAGGTGCGCGCTGCGTTCCGCACGTTCCGCTGACCGGCGGGCCGGCAGGGACCGGCGGGCCGGCAGGCGCTGGCGCGCTGCCGCCGCCGAGTTCTGGCGCACCGAGCCTGCGCTGGCCCTCGCGCTCTACTTGCTGCTGGCCGCGGCCGCGGTCGGCTACGTTCACCTGACCGGGCACGAGGCGAGCCCGACGGTCGGCGCGACGGTCAGGGACGACTCGATCGGCGGGCTGTTCGTGTACGCCTGGTTCACCTGGCGCATGTGGGTGGGCGGCTCGATCTCCTGGACGCTGTCACTGATCTGGAAGCTGCTGATCGTCATCGGAACCGCGGTTGCCTGGCATGATGCCGGAGGACCGTTTCTGGCCGGCCTCGTCGTCCTCAGGATCGCCAGCGTCGCGCCGCTCTTCGCGCCCGCCGTGCTCGACCGCGTGACCCACGCCAACGAGAACCCTCGCACAGCCCAAGTCCGCAGGACCGTGCCCGGCCCGAACTAACGCGACCGATGGCCCGCCTCGCTCACTGGTTGTCGTACTCGTCGTGGCGACGCCACCAGAAGCCGGCCTCTTTCTCGTTGCGGCCGAGTGGCGCGCGGTCGAGCCACTGGTACATGCCCCAGAGGATGTCCAGCCCGCGCCCGTACGTCGAGTAGGTGTGATAGATCGTGCCATCTTCGAGCACGAAGGCGCTCATGCCGGGGCCTTCACGCCGATAGGTCTCCCAGTTAGTGCCGACGATCGACTGGCTGAAGGCGTCGTAGGAGCCTTCCTGGCCCGCCGCCGGCCGCAGGTCCTGCTGGCCGAAGTTGTACGCGGCGGCTCCCTCTTCCCACTCCTCCTTCGTGTGCGCCACCCCG
>JASHUE010000337.1:0-3853 GCA_030040195.1 Streptosporangiaceae bacterium
CGTTTTGCGAGCTTATTGACGGCTGTGAGGCTGATGTTCGCGGAGTCAGCTATGCGGACTTCGCAAGCCTGGAGCACTACTGCCGGTGCGTGGCCGGATCGATTGGCCGGCTGTCACTCGGGGTATTCGGCGCTGCGGACCCGGCGGCGGCCTCGCCGCTGGCCGACGCCCTCGGAGTAGCCCTTCAGCTCACCAACATCCTGCGCGACATCCGCGAGGACCTGGGCAACGGCCGGGTCTACCTCCCGGCCGAGGATCTGGCCCGGTTTGGCTGCACCCTAGCGCCCGCGGGCCAGGAAGGCGCGGCCGGCCAGGGCATCATTGACGGCCCGATGACGAAACTGGTGCGGTTCGAGGCCCAGCGGGCCAGGGAATGGTATGCGAGCGGGCTGCGGCTGCTGCCCATGCTTGATCGCCGCAGTGCTGCCTGCACCGGTGCGATGGCGGGCATTTACCGTCGTCTGCTCGAGCACATCTCCGCGCGGCCGCAGGTGGCGCTGGAGAAGAGGATGTCACTGCCGGCGGGGGAGAAGGCGATGATCGCGGTCCGGGCGCTGGCCGGCTTGGGCCGCTTGTCCGGCAGAACCAGGCCGGGCAGGGACTCAGCGCCGGGAGACGGCCCGTGACGGCCCGCCATGTCGTCGTCATCGGCGGCGGGCTGGCCGGAATTGCGGCGGCGATCGCGCTGCGCGACGCCGGCGTCGATGTCACGTTGCTTGAGTCCCGGCCCTGGCTGGGCGGCGCCGCGTCCTCGTTCTCGCGCGGCACGCTGATGGTCGACACCGGCCAGCACGTGTTCCTGCGTTGCTGTGATTCGTACCAGAGCCTGCTGGCCAGGCTCGGAGTTTCCGGCTCGGTCACGATCCAGGACCGCTTCGACGTCACGGTACTGTCTCCCGGCGGCCAGGCCAGGCTCCGGCGGACCGCGCTGCCAAGCCCGCTGCACCTGGCCGGCGCCCTCGCCCGCTATCCGCTGTTGTCGCTGCCGGAGCGGGCCCGCGTGGCTCGCGCAGCGCTCGCGTTCAGGCGCGCCGATCCTGCCGATGCCGGACTCGACCGCAGCCCGCTTGGGGACTGGCTGGCCGCGCGCGGCCAGGGAGAGGGGGCCCGGCGCCGGCTCTGGGACTTGTTCATTGTCTCCGCGCTGAACATCGCGGGGGATGACGCCAGCGTGCCGCTCGCGGCGACGGTGATCAAGACCGCGCTCCTGCGCCGCAACGATGCCGCGGACATCGGAATCGCCACCGTCCCGCTCAGCCAGATGCACGGAACGGCGCCGGCCGCCTTGCTCACCAGGCTCGGCGTTCGGATGCGCCTTTCGGCCAGGGTCGCGAGTGTCCAGCCCCGTGCCGACGGCGGGTTCCGGGTGGAGTTCACATCAGGCCGGGCGCCGGTCCAGGACGGTGTCGGCCAGGACGGTGTCGGCCAGGACGAGGCGGTCCCGGGCGCGGCTGGCGTCGGCCAGGAGGGGGCTGGCCAGGGCGCGGGCGATGCCGTGGTGGCAGATGCCGTGGTGCTCGCGGTGCCGGCCGGCCAGGCCGCCAGGCTGGGCTGCGCCGCCAAGGTGGTACACGCTGCGGACTGGGACCGCCTCGGCTACTCGCCGATCGTGAACGTGCACGTGGTGTACGACCGGCGGGTCATGGACTTGCCGTTCGCCGCCGCTGTGGACTCGCCGGTTCAGTGGGTATTCGACAAGACCAGGAACGCCGGCCTGGAGGCCGGCCAGTACGTGGCGGTATCCCTGTCGGCCGCCGACGACTACGTCGACGTGCCTGCGGCCAGGCTGCGGGACCAATTCCTGCCGGCCTTGGAGCGGCTGTTCCCGGCCGCGGCCAGGGCGGGGGTCACCGATTTCTTCGTCACCAGGGAGCGTCGGGCGACGTTCCGGCAGTCGCCGGGCTCCGCCGCGCTGCGACCCGGCGCCGCGACCTCGGTGCCGGGACTCGTGCTGGCCGGTTCGTGGACCGATACCGGCTGGCCGGACACTATGGAGGGTGCCGTGCGAAGCGGTCATAACGCCGCACAGGAGCTGATTCGCGAACTGGCCTGGCTGCCGCCAGCGGCCCGGTCCGCAGACCTCGATCCGGCCGGGACTGGTGCGTCATGACGGTGACGATGCCAGCCGGGGTCCAGGTCGCGCGCGACCTTGTCGGGCCCGCGATCGAGGAAGCCGTGAGTCGGCTGAGCGCTGACGTCAGGACCGTCGCCGCTTACCACCTCGGGCTTGCCGACGCCGAGGGGCGGCCGACTCGCAGCGGCTCGGGCAAGGCGCTGCGCCCGGCGCTCGCGCTGCTGTCCGCGCGGGCCGCCGGCTCTAAGCCGGAGGCCGCGGTGCCGGCCGCGGCCGCGGTCGAGCTGGTGCACAACTTCTCGCTGCTCCACGACGACATCATGGACGGCGACACCGAGCGGCGGCACCGGCCAACGGCCTGGACTGTATTCGGCATCGGCGGGGCGATACTGGCCGGTGACGCGCTGCTGGTGCTGGCCGGGGACCTGCTGCTTGAGTGCCCGCCCTACGGCATCTGGGCGGCGCGCTGCCTGTCCGCGGCGGTGCAGCGGTTGATCGCCGGCCAGGGCGCTGACCTGGCGTTCGAGCGGCGCGACGACGTCCAGGTCGCCGAGTGCCTGGACATGGCCGGCGACAAGACGGCCGCGCTGATGTCGTGCGCGTGCAGCATCGGTGCCGTGCACGTGGGCGCGCCCGCCACCCTGGCCATGGGGCTGGCCGCCTTCGGCGCCAACGCCGGCCTGGCGTTCCAGATGACCGATGACCTGCTCGGCATCTGGGGGGCGCCCGAGGTCACGGGCAAGCCGGTCGGCTCGGACGTCCGGGCCAGGAAGAAGTCGATGCCGATCGTGACCGCGCTGACCAGCGGCACCGACGCCGGATCCGAGCTGGCGGCGCTGCTGGCCCGGCCGGGGGAGCTGACCGAGGACGAGGTCGCGCGGGCGGCCAGCCTGGTCGAGGCGGCCGGCGGCAAGGAGCGCACCGAGGCCATCGCCGACTCGGCGCTCGCGTCCGCGTTCGAGTCCCTGGAACAGGCGCAGATGCCCGACGATGTCCGGGCCGAGTTCGCGGCGATAGCCGAGTTCATCACGGCGCGCACATGGTGATCCACCCCGACGTCATGCCAGGAAGCGCCGAGGCCGGGCCGATCCCGACCGGCGAGTTCGAGCCGTCCGTGGTCTTCGCGGCCCGGCGGTCGCTAGAGCTGGCTGCCCGCTACCTCACCGGGCTGCAGGACGGCCGCGGCTGGTGGCAGGGCGAGCTGGAGACGAACGTCACGATGGACGCGGAGGACTTGCTGCTGCGCGAGTTCCTCGGCATCCGGACGGATGAGGAGACGGCCGCCGCGGCCCGCTGGATCGCTTCGCGGCAGCGCGCCGACGGGACATGGGCGAATTTCCACGACGGCCCGGCGGATCTGTCCACGACCGTCGAGGCCTACGTCGCCCTGCGGCTGGCCGGCCATCAGCCGGGGGCGCCGCACATGAGCCAGGCCGCCAGCTGGATCAGGGCGCAGGGCGGCATCGAGGCGACCCGCGTGTTCACCCGGATCTGGCTGGCGCTGTTCGGTGAATGGCCGTGGGCCGAGCTCCCGGTCATGCCGCCGGAGATGATCTACTTTCCGGCCTGGTTCCCGCTGAACGTCTACGACTGGGCGTGCTGGGCCCGGCAGACGATAGTGCCCCTGACTGTCGTCTGCTCGCTGCGGCCGGTCCGCCGGCTTCCTTTCAGCCTGCCCGAGCTGCGAGCGCAGGCCCGGCCGGGCCCTGGCGGCGGGCAGCCGGCGTCACGAGACCCCTGGCGCGCCGCGTTCCGTGGCCTTGACCGGGCCCTGCATGG
>JASHUE010000338.1:0-3236 GCA_030040195.1 Streptosporangiaceae bacterium
CCTCGCGCCACAGCTCAAGACCGATGATCCGTTGGTACCCGAGAGCACTCAGGTGAGCGCGAGCGAGCCAGAAGGCAACAACGAGCCGGCCGGCTACGGACCCAACCCGGCGGAGACCCGAGCCCTCGTGCAGTCGCTGCAGTTCGGACTCGAACTCGCTAAGTCCTCTGGCGAACCGGGGGAAGGAGCCGGTTCGACACCTGCCGACAAGTCGCGGCCGCCGACGCCCGGTGAGTCTTGGACGCCGCCGTCGGCCGGGGAGTCGTGGCCATCGCCAGCCGGAAACCCGGATCTGGCCGCCTGGCCGGAGGACGATGGGGGGGAGTGATGGAGCAGGGGGCCTTTTCAGCGACGATGGACTGGGTTCTCGATGATCTGGTGCGCAGGGTCAGCGGCATCAGTCAGGCGGTCCTCCTGTCCCGCGACGGCCTAACGCTCGGAGCGTCAGACGGCCTGAGTCGCGAGGACGCCGAGCACATGGCCGCGGTGGCGGCCGGAATGCAGAGCCTCGCGCGCGGTGCCGCCCTCCGCTTCCACGGTGGCGAGGCCCGGCAGACAATTGTCCAGATGGATACGGCTCTGATGTTCGTCATGGCCGCCGGACAGGGAAGTTGCCTTGCGGCGCTTTGCCCGGCAGATGCAGACCACGGCCTTGTCGTTTACGAGATGGCCATGCTCGTCAAGCGCCTTGGTCAGTACCTGTCGACGAACCCGAGGTCAGCGGAAGTCGCCGTGGCGGCAGTGGATCGGCTGATGGAATGACTGACGGCGGAGATAGGTGGCTCGATCGGGAGGCCGGTCCGGTCGTCCGACCGTACGCACTTACCCGTGGCCGGACGAGGCCGCACGGCGCCGCGCTGGGCTTGATCGACCATGTTGCGGCAGCCGGGCCTCTCGTGGTCGACGCCCGAGGGCTGGGGCCCGAGCATCGGCGCCTGCTGCACCTGTGCCGCGCGCCCACCGCGGTTGCGGAACTCGCGTCAGAAACGGACCTGCCGCTGGGCGTCGTGCGGGTCCTGCTCGGCGACCTCCTGGAACGCGGCGCGGTGACCGTTGCCCGCCCGCCCGCGGTGTGCACTCTGGAAGAAAGTGTGATGAGGAGCGTGCTTGATGGACTCCGCGCGCTATGAGGCAGTGGCGGGAGCCATAGCTGCGCCGGTCGTAACGAAGGTCCTGATCGCGGGGGGATTCGGCGTCGGGAAGACGACGCTGGTGGCTGCGATCAGCGAGGTCCGGCCTCTGCGCACGGAGGAGGTCCTCAGCGAGGTCGGAGTGGGAGTCGACGATACGGCCGCGGTGGAGCACAAGACCACCACGACGGTGGCCATGGACTATGGCCGCATCACTTTCCCCAGCGGCGTCGTGCTCTACCTATTCGGCACGCCAGGCCAGGAGCGGTTCTGGTTCATGTGGGACGAGCTTGCCTACGGTGCGCTCGGCGCCGTGGTGCTAGCCGACACCAGGCGACTGGCCGACTGCTTCTCCTCCGTCGACTACTTCGAGCGGCGGCGGACCCCGTTCGTGGTCGCGGCCAACCGGTTCGACGGGGCGCCGGAGTACGACACCGAGACGATCCGCGACGCGCTGGACCTGGATCCCGACGTGCCGGTCCTGGTGTGCGACGCACGGAGGCGGGAGTCGGTCAAGGAGATCCTCATCGCGTCGGTGACACACTCGCTGACGAAACACAGAATGGCGGCAACGCATCGCTAAGCCGCCTCATGATCACGCTGGCTTGGGGCGTTCTCGCCAGGGTGCTGCTCGCCGGCCAGCCACGGCGTTGCGCTCCTGGCAGCACCCACGCCCGAACCGCGGTAATTGCCGGATTACACATAAACTTTCAATATATTTGCATTGATAACGCATTCTCTTGGCCGTCGTGTCACGGCGAAGTTGGCCGCTGTCCCGGCCGCTGGCCCCCGCTCGCCGATGGTTTACCCGCCTATATCGGGATAACCAGTCAGCAATATTACCCGCGAGTAGTGAACTAGGTCTCAGTCCGAAACCAGCTTCGCTCATTCGGCGTCGAACCTCCCGTTGCTCACCGTGACGGACGCCGGAGCAGTCTCCCGGGCCGCGCGGCCAGTACCGACAGGAAGGACCCCCCATGCCTCGCAGTGCCCGACTGACCGACGCCCTCCGTGGCCGTCGCAAGGCCGCAGCACTTCTCGGCGCCGCTGCCGCACTGGCGGCCGGTGCGGGCACGGCCAGCGCCGCGGTCGCATCCTCCCCATCGCAGCACGCACCCGTTCAGCACGCGGTGACCGTCGCCGACGTATCGCACGAGCACGTTCAGCGCGCCGCGGACGAGCGTCGCGCGCCGGTCGCACGGCAGTCCGCCGAGTCGGCGCGCCGGGGCGTCGCGCCAGCTCGGCCCTACGAGATCTATGACTCCGTGACGCCGTCGGCGATCCCGGCCGGTCACGAGGAGGCGACCTACGCCGACGGGCCGTTCGCGGTCTCGCCGTCGGCCGTGGCTGGCAAGCAGGTGCTGTGGATCGACACCAACGGATCGGACCCGCGCGCCAATGCACTCGATGTCGAGCCCGGTGACGTGACCCCGACGCAGGCGGGCAGTTGGGCGGCGCAGAAGCTGCATGCCGACCCGAGCGGACAGGCGATCGTCTACACGATGAAGTCGGAGTGGAGCGCGGCGCAGACGGCGGTCAGGACGGCGGTGCCGGCGGCCGAGCAGTCGCACGTGCGCTGGTGGATCGCCGACCCGACCGGGGTGCCGCACATGGTGCCTGGTGCCTCGGCCACGCAGTGGTACTGGGGCTCGAATTACGACATCTCTACCGCCAACCCCGGCTTCTGACTCCTCCGAGGGCGGGCCACGGCGCGGTCCGAGCCATCCCCCGGCCGGGTCGCGCAGCCCATCCCCGGGCCCGGGTCATCCCCCCGGCCCAGGTCATCCCCAGCCCGGGCCCATCCCTCGCCCGGGCGCTAAGGGCAACGGCGCCCCGCCCCTCCCCGAGGGGGCGGGGCGCCTTCCTGGCACCTAGTGCCCGCCTCTCCCCGAGCGGGCGGGCGCTCCTTCAGACCCGACACTGCCGCGGATCCGACCCAGCGTCAGAGGGGCCAGGTGGTTAGCCTGCCTTGGCCTTGGACTGGTCAACCTCAATGAGGTGCCCGTCCGGGTCGCGGATGTAGGCGCGGAACTCGCTGGGATGATCCTTGGGCTCGGTCAGGAACTCGGCGCCTCGCGCGGACCACTCGCGGTAGACAGCCTGGAT
>JASHUE010000339.1:0-5533 GCA_030040195.1 Streptosporangiaceae bacterium
TCCTGGCTGAGCTCGTACCGGAACGTCGTGAACAGTCTGGCCTGGGAACCTGACTCCTGAATGCCGGAGAGCCCGAACAGGTAGCCGACGAAACCGAGCAGCAGCACCGCCAGCACGAGCATGCTGGCCGCGGCGCAGCGGGCGATCGAGACCGGACCCGGCGCGCTGCCGGGCCGGGCCGGCGCCTCAGCGGGCGAAGCGATCGCCGTCACTGGCGCGCCTGACGCCGTCGGCGCAGCACCATGTAGATCGCCGGCGGGGCAATGACGACCGCCAGCAACTCCAGCGCTGTCATCACCCCGAGCATGGCCGAGCTGCTGCTGTCGCTGGCCAGGTTCACGACCTGGCCGGTCACCGGGCCCTGCGGAGCCGCGTTCGGGCCGGTGTTGCTGCCCGAGTTGCCGCTCGTGGTGCCGGTCGATGTCGACGACGACGGGTTCGCGTTCGGCTTGCCGGAACTATTCGGATTGCAGGTAAGCGGCGAGCCAATCTTCTCGCACTTGTTCGGGTAGGGCGCGTCGTCGAGGACGATGAGCTGGCCGTCCCGGAGGGTCGGGTTGTCGCAGTTGGCCATGCTCGGCGCCGGCACTGCGCCAGGGATCTTGCTCGACTGCAGCAGCCCGCCCACGACCAGGTTAAGCGGCAGCGGCGAGTAGCCAAGCTCGGCCGAGTACTGCTGGCCGGCGCACAAGAAGTAGTCGATGTAGGTGCTCAGGGTGGCGCCCGCGCCGTTGCTGAAGATCGAGGGGATAGCGGTCCCGACTCTCGGGACGATCAGGTAGCTGTAGCTCGACAGCGGGTACGACCGCGGATCGGTGAACGTGTAGACGTAGTCGAGGTCTTGCTGCAGGAAGTTGGGGCTGCTTGGATCCTCGTTGATGATCGCCTTCGTCAGTGCCACCGCCACGTTCGAGGCGCTCGGCTGGACGTAGTAGCCGGCCGGGTTCAGGACCGACACGACCGGATAGTGCGAGTTCAGCGCGTACGCGTACTCGTCGTAGCCGATAGCTCCCTGGCCGTAGCTGGCGCTGATGTAGGAGGCGACGTTGTTGGAGCCGTTCTGGGACACGACAGCGCCCCAGTCGCCGGGGTAGAACTCGGTCTCGATGCACGGGTGGCCAGCGGTGCCGACGCGGCCGTTCGTTATCTTCGCGCAGAACGCGTTCCAGAGGGACGGGTACATGTGCGACATCCACCTGGTGAAGAAGTAGGTTGCACCCGAGCCGTCGGACCGGACCACGGGAATGATCGGAACGTTCGGCAGCTGCGCGCCGTAGTCGTGAGTGATCTCGGGGTTGTCCCAGTTCGTGATGACGCCCGTGAAGATCTTTGCGATCGTCTCGCCTGACAGCCGCAGGTTGGTGATCAGGTGACCGCCCACATCCAGGTGGTACATGAAGGCCGTGCCGCCTGCCGTGTCGGGGACGTAGGAGTACCCGTAGGGCGAGTGCTCGGCACCACTGAGGTCGAATGGGTCCGTGCCGTTGCGGAACGGCGGGTCAGACGCCGCGAAGTCGTCGGTCCCGTTCATGTAGTCGTCGCGACCGGCCGCCGACCCATCCGGATTGAACTGGATGGTGATTCCGTTCGCGTGCAGGTTCTGCGCCCACTGGGTCAGCGCCACGGAAGCCCAGCTCGAGCCCGAACCGAAAATAGGCGTGTAGCTGGTGCCCGCCAGCGCTGGTGACATTGGCACCAGGGCGGTCAACGTGACCGTCGCCAGCAGCAGCACTCTGCGCGCGGTGGGGCGCAGGCCGATCTTCATGATGTGCTCCTCTTCGGCAGCCTCAATCTCGGCAGCCTCATTCTTCGCAGCCGTGCGAGCCCGGCGATGCCGCCCTGCCCGATGACGATCGACATCGAGGCACCCACGCCGAGCAGCCCGCCGACGATGAGCAGCGCGGGTACGGCATACCGGGCTGAGCCGGAGGTGCTCGGGTTGGCTACGTAACCCAGGTGGACGGCCGGGGCGCTGCTCGTGGGGCTAGGCGACGCTGTCTTGGACGGCGCCAGGTTGCTCCGAGCCTTCTTGGGGTTCCCGGTCTGATCGAGCACCTCGGTCGCCGCCTTCAGGGTCTCGGCCCGCATCTGCGCCGTCAGCGGAAGGTAGCCGGGCGGAAGGTTTCCCGGCAGCAGTCCGGGCTGCTGGCCCTCGTTGGCGACGAAGTCCAGCCATTCCGCGATCTTCGCGGCCTTCGCCCTGGAGATGCCGCCGGTCGGCACCATCGCGTAGACGACCATCGTCAGCGGATAGGCGTCCCAGGCCGCCTTGCTCGTGTTCGTGAGGTTGACGCTCTCGGTGATGTGGTTTTGCCGGTTCGTGACCATGTCGTGTTCCACGGCCGCGAGCATCCCGGCGTCGGTGGGGGCGACGTAGTTTCCTGACGCGTTCTGCAGGGAGGCGGTCGGGAACAGGAACGCCGACGCATCGCCCTCGTCCAGGATGGCGAACAGGTCACGCGTTCCCGGGATTTCTGGCGCTAGCGCGTCGTAGTTGCCGTACTGGTCGACCTGGGTCTCGGTGCCAGGGAAGTTGTTCGCCAGCTGATAGGACACGACCGAGCTGAGCGGGAATACCGGCGAATACAAGTGCGAGTACAGGAGGTTGGGGTCCATCGCGGTGAGCGTCTGCGTCGGCAGCTGAATGCCGACGTAGTCGGCGTTGATGTGCTCGCCGTCGGCAAACATGCCTGCCGCGAAGTCCTTAGCCTCCTGGTTGGCGGCGATCCAGCTCGTCAGCTGCCAGGTCATGTCGCTGAGGCCTGACAGGACGGTCGGCACGACCCAGTCGGTCTCGGCCGGCTGCACTCCCCGGTTGAGGTGGGTGAATTCGGGGTCGACGAGAATGCTGGCCGGATCGTAGTCGACGGCGTTGTCGCACTGGCCGGCCGACAGCACCCCGTCGCTGCAGGCAGTGTCGGAAAAGTCGTAGGACTCGGTGATCAGCTTGAGCACCAGGCGAGGGTCAAGCCGGATGTGGTTGACCGGCAGCCCCGTGGTCGGGTTGTCGATCCAGAACGCGACCGACTCGGCCGTTATCGCGACGGGAGCGTACGTGTAGGGGTACTTCGACGTCCCCGAGCCCGGGTAGGTGGTCAGCGCAACGTCGTCCATCCCGTCCTGGAAGTCCTCCCTGGCCAGCGGCTCGTTCTGAGCCGAGTCGTACTGGATGCTGACCGGGTCGGTGGCGGTGCACAGCGCAGTCTGCCAGGAGTTCATGGCTATCGCGGTCATGGGCGAGCCGATGACCGTGAAGTTCGGAGCACGTATCGGGCAGCCGGTGACAACGGGAACGAAGTGCAGCGGCACTACGATGTGGTCGTCCCAGGCGCAGCGTGCGGGGTAGTACTCGTACTGAAACGAGAAGTCGATCTCCGCGGTCGCAGTGGCGTAGTCCTCTGAGTGGTTGGTGCAGCTTCCGTGCCCGTTGGACGTGAAGATCCCGCCCTGAGCCGGCACGATCACCAGCGAGCACGGTTGGGCCACGGCGCAGCCGAGCCACGAACTCTGGTCAGCGGTCAGCAGCTCGATGTCGGCCTCACCTTTTCCTGCGGGAGAGGTGGTGGCCTCCACGGTGTTCTCCGGGCCATTGGGGCCGACCCCTGGTGCGCCGGCCGAGTTGGCTCCCAGGCAGCCATTCTCGGTGGCCGGGGCCGTTCCCCTGCACTGGAGGATCTCGACCGGATACAGAGTCGATTCCGCGTCAAACGGAATGTTGGTGCTGGGCGTGAACCCCTGCCAGGTCACGAGGACCGACTGGTTCGCCAGTTCGTTGACCTGGCTCACGGTGACATAGCTCCGACCCGGAAACAGCCTGTTCGTGCTCGGGTTATACATCCGTGGGCCGCGGACGACGATGCCGCCGCTAGGCGCTACCGGTGCGCGCGCGACTGGCGGGGCGCTCTGCCCCGGGCCCGGCGAGCCTGCCGAGGTAACGGGCGTCGCAGCAATCGCCGCAGGCGCACCCGCGGCTGTCAGCGGCACGAGCAGGAGCCCGAAGACGACCGACGCCGACCCGGCGAGCGCGAAGGCCCGCCGGACAGCCGATACGCGGGGGTGGCCGGTTCGCATCTATTTCCTCACCGCGAGTGGTGGTGGTGACAGGCGGGTCACGGCCGCTCCTCTTCCCGCCTGAGATGGCGCAGCTGTCGCTTGGTCAGCTCGCCGGGCCGCTTCCCGCCGAGGATCCGAGCGATCGTGAACAGCACGACTACCACCAGCATCAGCGCGAACCCGGCCCCGAACGCTCTCGCAATGTATTCCGGATACTCCCCATCAACAAAGACGTTATTAAAGATAAGCGTAGGAAGCGTCGCCTGCCAGCCGTGGAACACGTTCACGTTCATGGTGTCCGAGAACCCGGCGACAAGCAGCACGGGTGCCGTCTCGCCAACCCCGCGTGCCATCGCGAGCACGACGGCCGTGGCCAGGCCCGACCTGGCCGTTGGCAGGATCACCTTCCATACGGTCCGCCAGTGGCTGGCTCCGAGCGCGAACGAGGCTTCGCGCAGCGTGCCGGGCACGACCCTCAGCACAACCTCGGCCGCCCTGGTCACCGTCGGCAGCATGACAACGGAGATGGCCATCCCCGCGGCCAGGCCGCACTTACCCAGCCCGAAGCTGAGCACCACCAGTGCATACACCAGTAGCCCGGCGATGATGGAAGGCAGCGCCGTCATCGCATTCACGATCGTGCGCACCGGACGGGCCAGAGCCCCGCCCACCTCGGCCAAGAACACCGCGGCCGTGATGCCAAGCGGAACGGACAGCAGCGTGGCGATGCCGAGCTGCTCGATCGAGCCGACCACCGCGTGCGCTATCCCGCCGGACGACAGCGGCTGCAGGAACGCCGTGTCGACCATCGTCTGGGTCCAGAAATTCGGGTGCACAATCGCCGGGAGGCTCTTGACGAAGCTGTAGCCGATCTGGTCCACGACCACCGCCGTGGCAAAGATGCCAGCGGTGCTGACCAGCACCGCGACGGCCTTGTCCCTCACCACGAGCCGGCTCCACCGCATCGCGGCGGCCGCGACGTAGAACAGAGCGAAGAGCACATACCAGCAGACCCAGAATCCCAGGGCACCGGTGAAGGGCAGCAGCCGCTCGTACACAAGCCAATCCAGGCCCAGCGCGCCGATCGCCGCGCCCGCCACCGTGAGCACGTCTTCGGGCGTGACCGTCTGGATGCGCAGCGGCTCGTCGACGCTGGCCTGGCTGGTCTGCCGCGCGCTGGTACCGACCGTGGTCATCCAATGCTCCTGTTCGTCAGCCGATCGTGCCGTCAGTCCGCGGTGGCGGCACCGGACCGCGATCTGCTGATGACGATCGCGGCCAGCGAGTTCACCACGATCGTGATGGCGAAAAGCACGAGTCCGGCAGCCATGAGCGCGGACAACTGATCGGCGCTAGCTGAACTCCACTCGCCCGCGATGAGCGCCGCGATCGAATTGCCGCCAGACTGCACGACGTGCCAGTTGAACTTGAAGATGGCGCTGACGATCAGCAGGACCGCGATCGTCTCGCCCAGCGCCCG
>JASHUE010000340.1:0-5738 GCA_030040195.1 Streptosporangiaceae bacterium
GTCGGCCAGGATCGCGCAGGAGGAGATATTCGGCCCGTTCGCGGTCGTCCTCAGCGCGCGCGACGAAGCCGATGCCCTGCGCATCGCCAACGGGGTCAGGTACGGGCTGGCCGCGTCGGTATTCACCCGCGACCTGGACCGTGCGCTCCGGTTCACCGCCGAGCTAGACGCCGGGCTGGTGCGGGTCAACGCGCCCACGTCCGGGGTGGACTTCTACGCCCCGTTCGGCGGGGTCAAGGACTCGAGTGCCGGACCGCGGGAGCAGGGCAAGGCGGCCAGGGACTTCTACACGGTGACCAGGACGATCACGATCTCGCCCAGTTCGCCGGGCTGAGCGGTCAGCCGGCCTCGGCCTGCGTCGGCCAGGGCCGGAAAAGGTCAGCGGCCCTGGGGTAGATCTCGGCGGCGATCGCCACGCTCATCGGCTTGACCAGCTCGCGCAGCCGCAAGCAGCCGGCCTCTCCTAGCGCCTCATGGGGCGCGAGGGCCAGCAGGTCGGTCTGATGCTCGACGGCCTCCCGGTGCTCGCGACCCGCCTGCGTCGCCACCTCCTCGGCGTCGATCAGCCCGCGACTGCGCAGCCTCTCCGCGGCCGCCGACCACTGCTGCGCCGACCAAGCCCTCGTCCGCGCGAACTCCCGAGGCACGCCGCCCGCTGCTACGTGCATCAGCAGCGCCTCGCAGCCGTCGTAACCGGCCGCCTGCAGTGCCATAAGGTGACCGTCACCGCGATGCTCGCGCAGCAGCGTCAGGGCATGCCACAGGCGCAGGTGCGGCTCCTGCGGCCACGGCAGCGACGCGTGCCCGGCGTACAGAGCCCGGCCCTCGGGCTGGCATGCCCGGGCCGCGATCGTGGCCAGGTCGGCCGCCTCCCTGACCTCCGGCCCGGAGATCACCGCATCGCCCAGCACGCGGCGCAGCGCCGCGTCCACGGCAGCGAGCCGGGGCTCGAGAATCGCCGCGGGCGTGGCCAGCGACCAGGCCGCCGGGATGCACGAGCGGATCAGCTCGGGCTGGAAGTTGTAGAACGTGGCAATCACGACGTCGGCGGGTACCCTGCCCATCGGCGCCGCGCGTCCGGCGAAGTACCCCATCGGACCGGCCACCAGGCCGGCCGCGGCGTATGCCGTGGCCGCCTCTGGCACCAGGAAGATGATTGACGGGTAGGGGTTGGCGGTCCGGGCGAGCTTGCGCGCTATGACAGGGTCCACAGTCGGAAGCTAGCAGTTCAGGCGATCGCGGGCACGACGGGCAATCGCCCAGGTTAGGCAGCATCGGTGACGGCGGGCGAATGACCCGCGACGGGTGAGGTGGCCCGATGAGATCTGGAGATATTCGCTGTCAGGCACATCTCGAGGAAGGTCACGATGAACACTCAGAGCTACTCACCATACCGGCTCAAAGCCACCCCGATGGTGGTTGGTCTCGTGCTAGTCGGGACCGGCTGTCTCATGGGCATGTCCGGAGTGATCGTCGGCGGACATGCGGTCATGTCCGCTGCTCGCCGGTGGTTCCTCGGCCTGGCCGATCAGGCTCCGCAGGCCATGAAGCCTAAGTGGGGCCAGCAGACCAAGGTCGCCATGACACCCGGCTCCCCGGCCATGCATGGCAATGGCGCACGCATCCGAAGCGGTCGCGCCTGATTACCTCACGGCGCCGCCGGAACGAACTGGCCAATGTCACTAAGCCCAGTCCCGTCCGGGCCGGCAAGGCATTCAGCTTGAAGAGCGGTCGGCCGCCCCTCACAACCGAGGTGGCGGCCGACTGGCTCGTCGCCCGCCTGCGCCGCAACGCTTTCATCCGGCCGTTCGTGCCGCCACGCTAGGCGCTCATGGCGACGAGGGCTCAGGGCCGGGCGGTCACTGTCGCCGGGTCGTGGCGGGCATCGTGCAGGTCACGTTTCCGGGGCGTCAGCCCGACCGTGCGCTCCGCTTGTTGCCGTCTTGGACGGGCTGGGCTGGGAACGACGCGGACCGATACAGGTGAGGATCCCGCGACGATTCTGGGTCTATGCAGCCTTCGTCGGGCTGTACACCATTTGCGAGAGTGCGCAGACGAGAACTGGTCGCAGCTTGAGGCCGGGACGCCGGGCGACAGGGTTCGTCACGAGACACGTCCCCGGGTGCGAAATCACCCGCTGCGGATGATGGCGGGCTTACCTCAGCGGAGAGATTGTCCCGAGAGATACGTTCTCGAGGGAAGGACGCCATGCACAACAGCCAGAGCTCGTCCGCCGGGTTCCAGATGAACACCACGCAGGTGATGGTCGGTGCCGTGCTCCTCGGGGCCGGCTGCCTGCTCGGCATCGCCGGTATGATCATCGGCGGCCACGCGCTGTTCTCGTCCACCAGCCGTTGGCTACGTGAGCTGGAGGTTCCGCCGACCGAGGTCGTCAAGCACAAGTGGGACCAGACGAAGGCGGCAACGACCGCGGGTGCGCAGGCGTGGCACAGCGCTGACGGAATGCACGCTCAAAGCCGCGCCTGAGCGCGCAAGTCCGCGCCTGCGCCAATAGGCGCGCGTCAATCGCGGGCCGGGTGACCTGGCGGTACGGCCGGGTCGCCCGGCCGCTTGCCGTTCTTGGCAACGCAGCCGGCTCTGGCTCAACGGAAGCGCGCCTGGCCACTGACGAGGGGGAATCGTGACGGCACCGGCTGATCCGTTTGCGCCCATGCGCTCCAAACAGTACGTGCGGCTCTTGGTGCTGGCTGCGATCCTGGGCGTTCCGATCTCAGCGATCGCCTACTGGTTCCTCAAGCTGGTCGCGCTTCTGCAGGGCTGGGTGTTTATCAGCCTGCCAAAGGGCGTGGGCTTCCACGGCGAGCCGCTCTGGTGGCCGCTGCTGCCCCTGGGTGTGGCTGGAGTGATAGTCGGCGCGGTGATCAGGTACCTGCCGGGCGGGGGCGGCCATTCCCCTGCCGACGGCTTCAAGGCCGGCGGGGTCGCGCAGCCGAGCGAGCTGCCCGGCATCTTCGCGGCCGCGATCGTCAGCCTGGGCCTAGGCGTGGTGATCGGACCCGAGGCGCCGTTGATTGCGATCGGCGGCGGGCTGGCCTTCCTCGCCGTCAAGCTCGCCAACCGGAACGTGCCCGCGACGACCGGGGCGGTAATAGCGGCAGCGGGCAGCTTCGCGGCCATCAGCACCCTGCTCGGCTCACCGCTGGCCGGGGCGTTCTTGCTCCTCGAGGCCTCCGGGCTGGGCGGCGCCATGGCCACCATCGCTCTGCTGCCAGGCCTGCTTGGAGCGGGCATCGGGGCCCTCATCTTCCTCGGACTCAACTCGCTGACCGGCTACGGCACCTTTTCGCTCGCCATACCGCACCTGCCCCCGTTCCACCATCCCGACATTGCGCAGTTCGGCTGGGCCATCGTGCTCGGCGTCGCGGCCGCGTTCGCCGGTTACGGCATCAAGTGGCTCGCCCTGTCTCTGCGCGGGCACCTCGAGCGGCAGCTCCTGCTGCTCACGCCGATCGGCGGCCTGGCGATCGCCGGCCTGGCAATTGCCTACGCCGAGGGGAGCGGCCATGCGGCCTCCGATGTGCTGTTCTCCGGCCAGTCGTTCCTCGGCCCGCTCATCACGCATGCCGCCGCCTATACCGCCGGCGCCCTGGTGCTGCTCATCGCGTGCAAGGGCATCGGCTACGCGATCGCGCTGAGCGGCTTCCGTGGCGGGCCGACATTCCCCGCGATGTTCATCGGCGCGGCGGGCGGCATCGCACTCTCACATGTGCCGGGTTTGCCGGTCGTCCCTGGAGCGGCGATCGGCATCGGCGCCATGGCAGCAGCGATGCTCCGCCTCCCGATGACATCTGTCCTGCTCACCACGCTGTTCCTGGGTTCAGACGGCATCACCGTGCTGCCGCTGGTCATCGTCGGAGTGGTGGTGTCCTTCGTCCTGACGATCTGGCTGGCCGGTCCCCCGGCGCCGAAGGCTCACGCCGCGACCCAGACGGCGCCGCAGCCGGCCAGGCAGCCGGCCGCTACGCAGGTTCGGTGACGGCCGCGGGGTCGTCAGAGGATGCGCGCCAGGCCGCTGACGGTCAGGTAGGCGCCCAGCAGGACGCATATCCAGGCCGTGAGCTGCAGGACGTGACCCGTGAGCCAGGACTGCGTCCGCCTGAGCAGCGCCGCAGTTCGTTCCGGCCGGGTCTCCAGGAACAGCCACGGGATAATGATCAGCAGGTACTCGATGATGACGAAGACGAAGACGCCGGCGACGCGCGTGGCTGTCGACCAGTGGCCGGCCACGAGATTGTGCATGGCTGTGAGGTAGACGGCGCCGGGCAGGCCGCTCAGCACGCCGATCCCGAAGGCGAACGCTGGCCGTGGCTGGCGCAGCGCCCGCATCAGGCGGTTCTCCTTGGCGACCTTCGCCGCCTGCGGTCCCGAGTTGTCCGTCCGCCCCTTAGCTCGGCGCTTGAGTGGCAACAGGCCGGTGACGAGCGCCGCGGCAAGGACAAGCAGGATGAGCCCGAAGGCCAGATCGATAGCGGCGCTCGGTTTCTGCTGTGCCTTGATGGCGTCCGCATGCACGACGAGAACATCGATCAGGCCGATGGTGACGGCGACGCCCATGGCGCCCGCGAGGATGCAGGCGAACATCGCGCGCGGCCGGCGGTTTTCGATCAGCAGCAGGTCGATGGCCAGGAGCTTGGCGTTGAGCGCAGCCGTGAACGCGAGCACGAAGAACTCGGCATTCATGGCCTTCACCGCTTCCGGAACGTCAGGGCCGCCGTGGTGCGAGCCCTCCCTGAACGCGGTTCCCGCAATCGCGGATTCGCGGTCATCCGGCGCGGGTGATGCGCCTCAGAGCTCGGGCTGCGAGCGTGGATGTGGGCACGGCCGCAGTGCGCCGACCAAGGCTGGCTGCCCCGATGCAGGGGGCGGCCGAGACTGACCGTTCAGGGGGATGATCATGGACCGCTATCCAGACATCAGCGATCACGGGCTCATCGGCGACCTGCAGACGGCCGCGCTAGTCACGACGGACGGCACCATCGACTTCTTCTGCTGCCCGCGGTTCGACTCGCCGAGCGTGTTCTGCTCGCTGCTGGACGCCGACAAGGGTGGTTATTGCCGCATCTCGCCCGACGCCGACAGTTATGTGTCGAAGCAGCTGTATTTCCCGAGCACCGCCGCGCTGATCACCCGGTTCATGACGCCTGACGGCGTCGGCGAGGTTCAGGACTTCATGCCGGTCATTGAGGGCCCGCCGACCGACCGGCACCGGCTGGTCAGGTATCTCCGCGTGGCGCGCGGCCAGATGAAGTTCGTGCTCGAGATCGAGCCCAGGTTCGACTACGGCCGGGCGAGCCACACGGTGGAGATGACCGACGAGGGCGCGGTGTTCCGCGCCGGCCGGGGCCAGGAGCTGACACTGCACACCACGGGCCGGGCCAAGGATGACAAGGGCCTGGCTACCGTCGAGCGGACCAAGAACGGGCTCCGCGCGACGCTCACGATGCGTGAAGGCGAAAGCGGCCGCGGCGTCGTGCTGGAGTGGATGGGCGGCCAGCCGAGGGTGGTACCGCCGAGCGAGTTGCAGCAGCTCGCAGACGACACCGCCGGGTACTGGAAGGGATGGCTGGGCCGGTCGACCTATACCGGGCGGTTCCGCGAGGTAGTGGACCGGTCGGCCATGACACTCAAGCTCCTGACTTACCAGCCGACCGGCGCGCCGGTCGCCGCGGCCACACTCGGGCTGCCCGAGCAAGCAGGCGGCGAGCGGAACTGGGACT
>JASHUE010000341.1:0-17952 GCA_030040195.1 Streptosporangiaceae bacterium
TGCGCATTGCGAGGTTCGCCGCGGATGGCGAGGTCCGGTACGGGATTGTGGAGGACTCAGGCTCCGGAACGTCGGCGGCCGCCAACGGGCATAGCACCGAGGGCCTGACGATTGCCGAGGTCGCGGGTCACCCGTTCAGCCCAGGCGAGGAAGTCAAGCTCACTGGAGCCCGTCACCAGGCATCCGACGTGCGGCTGCTGGCACCGGTCTTGCCCAGCAAGGTCGTTGCTATCGGGAAGAACTACGCCGAGCATGCCCGCGAGACTGGATCGGAACCTCCGGCCGAGCCCTTGATCTTCCTCAAGCCGTCCACGGCTGTGATCGGGCCGGGCGACCCGATCGTCCGGCCGGCGCACTTGTCGAAGCGGGTCGATTTCGAGGGCGAACTCGCGGTCGTGTTCGGGCGGCTGTGCCGGGATGTGCCTGCCGACCGGGTTCCCGAGGTGATCTTCGGTTATACCTGCGCCAACGACGTGACCGCCCGTGACCTGCAGGCGAGCGACGGGCAGTGGACGCGAGCAAAGGGGTTCGACACGTTCTGCCCGCTGGGACCCTGGATCGAGACCGCGCTGGATCCAGGCGATGTTCAGCTGACCACGACGGTGAACGGAGAGGTCAAGCAGCAGGCCAGCACCTCTGAGCTGATACACGGCATCGTCGCGCTGGTGACCTACGCCACGGCGGTCATGACGATGCTGCCAGGCGATGTGCTGCTCACGGGAACGCCCGCCGGGATCGGCCCGCTCGTCGCCGGCGACCAGGTTTCTGTTCATATCGACGGCATCGGCACCCTGACCAACCCGGTGGTCGACGGCAGTTAGGGGCGATCCTCCGGATTGCCCTTGCCTTGCCTGCGCACCGAGTCGAGGAAGCTGCCGACTCTCGCCGCGGTGGCGAAGGCCTTTCCGGCTAGCTGCACCGCGGTCTGTATCGGCGCGGGCATGTCCAGCTGATCGGTCAGGCCGCCAGTGTCCTGGACAACCCTCGTTCCGATCGGAATCTCCATCGTGAAGTCAGACGCGTCCCGTCGCTCCCGAAGACGGAGGTCGGCCAGGACCTGCTGCTTGGCTGGCCGTCCGTCCTGTTCCTGCGTGAGACGCAGCAGGATCCCCAGCTCCTGGTCGATGACCGCCTCCACCGGAGCGGTGCGAGGGCCGCTGTGGCTGGCCTGCCACCGCTCGGCGATCCGGATTCTGAGCCCTCGCCGGCCGCCCTCGATGACCTCGGCGCCGCCAGTCAGCCGCCAGTCGAGCATCCAGGCCGGATCGACCAGTCGCGCGATCCGCGCTGGCAGGGGCTGCGCGGGACCGACGCCGACGTGGCCAGGGAACACCCGCCAGCGCTGCGCTCCATCTGTCGCCTCGGCGGAAACAGTCGGCCGCTTCATGCCGCCGTCGATGTAGTCGATGCGGAATCGGTCTGGCAGACCGATGCGGATCGATTCCCGCCTCTGCCAGGGTCTGGCCAGTTCACCCATCGCCTCACCCAGCCGGGTCACGCCGGGCAAGGTCATGTTCCTGGTCGCCCATTTGAACGCATCGACTGCGGCGGCGCTGTCGCCCCACGTCCGCAGTTCGGCGTCGAACTCACTCGAGCGCAGGCCCGCCCCGTAGATCAAAGCCAGGATCTCCGGAGGCAAAGGGGCGTCCGGTGCTGGCTGGCCGGTCCATCCGCCACCACCGGCCCCGGGAGTGGCGGCCGCATCTGGCCGGGACCCTACCGGTGGCTCACGGCGCGGCGCGTGCCGCATCGCGAAGCTCATCGCGGACGCGCCGAGATCCGCCGCCGTTTTCAGGCGCTCCCAGCCGGGCCCGTCGAAGCCACGCCATCCGGGGCCGGCGGCGGCTGCGTCCGCTGGCGGGGTGAACTGGTCTGCGTCGGAGGCCTCAGGCGGCTCAAGCGTGATGCTCGTCATCTCCAGCCGGCTGACCACCTGACCACCGTGAATGCGCTCACACCTGAGCAGGATGCCCAGGTCGGCATCGACGAGCGCGTCGATGCGCTCGGGGAGGTCGAGTATGTGGGCAGAAGAGCGGTGCGCTGGCCGGAGCTTGGACCGACGGCGAGACCTAGAGCCGCCGGCCACCGGTCTGCGCCTGCCGATAACCCGCTGCGCCCTGCGCCCGGCGGCGACGGCCGAACCAGCGAGTTCCAGCTCGAACTCGGCAGGGAGCCAGGCCGGGCACAACAGCAGGTCGAGTGGCGGTCGGGCCGGGCCCGATGTGCGGGACTCGTCGCCAGCGGAGTGCGCGTCGGTTGCGTCGACAGCCCCTGTGGCACCGGCCCAGGGTTCGTCGGCAACGTCGTCCTCTTGGCCGGCAACGTCGTCCTCTTCACCGTCCAGTTCGTCGGGCCCACCCTGCCAGGTGTCCCACGTGACGTTGCCGTCAGACGTCGTCACGCTGAGACCTCCGCGATCCGAGCGGGTCTCCTGCCGGAAACATCCACCCGGCACGAGCAGAAGGTGGTGGATCTTCTCATGGGTCGCCGGGATTCCGTCGTCCTCATGCATCCTGCGGTACGCGCCACAATCCTGATACTCGGCAACCTCGGCGGCGAGGCTCAGCGCGGTCCAGTCGGCGCGGTACACGAGCGCGACGAGATCCGTTATCTCCCCCGGAACATGATCATCCGACATGAGATCAGTGTAGAGCATTCAGTATCACAAAATAGGATAAAACAGCATGTCACGTCCGGGCTTGCCAGCGGCTGCGATCGCCCCGCCGCCCAGCCCTCGCGGGGGCCAGCGCATCGCCTTGGTCGCGGAAGCCGAGTTCGGCTACACTGCACTGGCGCGCCAGGCTGACGCCGGAGGCGCGGATCCCATGGGGTATGGGGTAATTGGCAGCCCGACTGGTTCTGGCCCAGTTAGTCTAGGTTCGAGTCCTGGTACCCCAGCGACACACAGAAGCGCGACCGCCATTGGATGGCAGTCGCGCTTCATCGTGTTCGTGACCTGCGGGTATGCGGAACGCTAGTACCGGCGGCGCCGGTGACCGCGCTCCAGGCCGGTCACCCGCAGGAGCAGGAGGACCAGGAACGCTCCCGCGATCGAGCCAAGCAGCCCCGCAGTGCGGAACGTGCGGGTCTCCACGGTGTGGTACTCGACGAGTTCCCACAAGAACCCGCCGACGAACGAGCCGGTGACGCCCACGGCGATCGTGCCGAGAATGCCGATGTTGTCGCGACCGGGCAGCAGCAGGCGCGCTACGAGCCCGGCGACGAGTCCGATGACGAGCAGGATTACTACGAATGCCAACATGCAGCCTCAGCTACCAGATTTGACGGCGGTCATGCGTACGCGCCCGCCTGAGGTGGCCCGGGCGGCGCGGTTTGGCGCGGTCCGGGGCGGTGCGCTAACCTGGGGCCCGGCTGGGGATGAAGCGACCGGGAGCCGGTCGCGTACTCCAGCCGTTCTGCGAGTCAACCCGGCTGCCGTGAGCCGCCGGATCACGCGCAGAATAGGAGTGCTTGGCCCCGTCGTCTAGCGGCCCAGGACGCCGCCCTCTCAAGGCGGTAGCGCCGGTTCAAATCCGGTCGGGGCTACTGAAGTAGCAACAGGTCAAGGGCTGAGTCCACAAGCTGGGCTCGGCCCGGTGCGGATCGCTGCCGTCGACGTCAGTCCCGCCGGTGCGTGGTCGGCCGCAGCCCGGGACTCGGTTAGCGCACGCCGACCGGCAGAAGCTCAGCTCGTGGCCGATCGGACCGTCGGCTGGGTGGCGCTGAGACCGGGCAGCTCGGCGCCGATCAGCTCCCCTATCGCTAGTTCCCCCTCGGGTGTGAGCCGGACCGCCCGGCTGCCCCGGCACGGCCGGACCCACGACCTGCCGACCAGCTGCTGCTGGAGCACCGCGCCGAGCGCGCCGGCCAGGTGCGGCTTGCGCTCGGTCCAGTCGAGACACGCGCGGACCAGAGGCCGCGACCGGCGCGGGCGCAGGACATCGGGCCCGGCGAGGTCGATGAACCAGGATCGGCCGGCGGTGGTGACGGCCAGGCCGTCGGCCGTGCTCAGCAAGCCGCCGGCGACCATGGCGTCGAAGAGCCAGACTCCCAGAGCCCCGGCCAGATGGTCGTAGCAGGTCCTGGCCGCCGCCAGGTCCTCGGCGGCCCGGACGGCGCGCAGCGACCGCGTCGGGGCAGGCTGACCGGCGGCGACCGCCAGGTCTTCGATGAGCCGGGCCACTTCCGGGCCCGCAAGCCGCAGGTAGCGATGCCTGCCCTGCCGTTCCTCGGTGAGCAGGCCGGCCTCGACGAGCTGGGTGAGATGCTCGCTCGCGGTGGGTGCAGCGATCCCTGCGTGCCGCGCCAACTCACCGGCGGTCCATGCGCGACCGTCCATCAGCGCCAGGCACATGGCGGCCCGGCTGCGATCGGCCAGCATGGCGGCGCACCGCGCAACCGACTCCGGTGACAAAATCATGGAGCCCTCCTTTCCGCGCCGCAGGTCAGGACGCTTACGTGCTCGTCATTGAACATTAGGCCCGCAATAGTTCGGTCGGCACCGCACTATCTGGGATCTACTCTGCTCGGCATGAGGACTCCGCTGCATCCAGAGCTGCTGGCTGAGCTGCCAGTTGAGGAGATAGCGACAAGTGCGGTGCCGGACCGCTGGCACGGACCGCTGCAATCGATGGGCACGCACCAGCGGGACGGGGCCTGGGTAGTGTCCGGCCATCGTGAGGTGGCCGCGGCGCTTGCGTCACCCGCCCTCAGCGTCGCCCCCGCTGACGCCACGGCCAGGGGTTCCGCGGCCGAGCTTGTCATGAGGATGGCCAGGTTCTCCGACGGGGAGAATCACCGACGCAGGCGCGCGATCACCGCCGGCCTGCTGCCACCAGTAGCCGGCATTGTCAGGATCACCGCAGACCGTCTTCACGACTACCTGCTGCGGCGAACGTCGGCGTTTGACGTCATGCCGATGGCCCGCCAGCTGCCCGCCGAGGTACTCGCCCGCGGTCTGGGCCTGAACGCGGCCGAGGCCGACCGGGCCGCGATCCTGACCGGCGAACTATGCGGCGCCTTGACCCCGGCGCTCCAGCCGCGCACGCTCCCGCCGGGCGCGGCCGATACGGCGGCCGCAGAACTTGAGGCGCTGTTCGCCGGGCACCTGCGGGACGCCGGCCCGGAGCGGGTCGCCGCCGCCATCAGCATCCTGTTCCAGGCGAGGGATGCGACCGCGGCGCTGATCGGGTCGGCCGTACTCGCCGGGAGCAGCGACGGCCGCCACCTGCGCTCGCCCGCACAGCGGGTAGATCAGGTGCTGCGCCACGACGCGCCCGTGCAGTGCACCCGCCGGACCGCGCTGGCCGACACCGCGATCGCACACACGACCGTGCCTGCGGGATCCTCGGTGTGGATCTTCTTGGCCACGGCCGAGCAGGGTTCAGGAATGCCCGCAACCTTCGGCAGCGGCCCGCACGGATGCCCTGGCGCTGCCCACGCGACGGCCATCGCCCGGCAGGTCGTCACCGTCATCGACGCCGAGGGCTGGCGGCCGGTAAGCGCCCAGCGGGTTGATTACGAGCCGCGGCCGAACATCAGGGTGCCGGTTCGAGTTCTGGTGGCCCGGCCATGATGGCCGGGCCGCGGACCTTCGCTCAGCTGCACCAGCGCGGGCGGCCGTTCGTGCTACCGAACGCCTGGGATGTCGCCTCCGCACTGCTGCTGGCCGAGGCCGGTTTCCCTGCCGTGGGCACCACCAGCCTCGGGGTGACCGCGGCCGCCGGCCTGGTCGACGGGGCCGGGACCGGACGGGCGTACACCATGGCGCTCGCGGCGGCGATCGTGCCCAGGCTTCGGGTGCCGGTGACGATAGACCTGGAGGGCGGCTACAGCGACGAGCCTGCGGCCGTGGCCGAACTGGCGGCCGAGCTGGCGGGCCTCGGGGCCGCCGGGATCAACCTCGAGGATGCCGCACCCGAAGGCGGGCTCAGGCCGCCCGACGTGCAGGCGAGGATAGTCCGTGCGACCGTGGCCGCGACTCCGAATCTGTTCGTGAACGCGCGAACTGACACCTACTGGCTGCAGGCCGGGCCGCCGGAGAGCCGTCTCGCAGAAACGATCACGCGGCTCAAGGCATACGAGGATGCAGGGGCAAGCGGCGTCTTCGTGCCGGCGCTGTGGGAAGCCGCGGCGGTAGTCGCCGTCACTGACCAGGTCCGGCTGCCGCTCAACCTGCTCTGGCGGCCAGACCTGGACATGGCGCAGCTGACGGCCCTGGGCGTGGCCAGGGTGAGCACCGGGTCAGCGCCCTACCGGCGGGCGCTTGCGGCCGGGCTGGCAACTGCGACCGCGGCCCGAGACGGTGCCGCGCCTCCCGGACCCGACGTGCCGTACAGCCACCTCCTGGATCTGCTGAAGTCCAGCCGGGAAGAGCTCGGGGCGGTCAGAGAGCCACCCGCTCAGTCGACGCCGCTCTCCAGGGCGTAGCGGACGAGCTGCGCCTTGTTGTGCAGCTGGAGCTTGCTCAGCGTGTTTTGTACGTGATTCTGCACGGTACGCGGCGACACCGTCAGCCGCTCGGCGATCTGGGGGTAGGTCAGGCCCTTCGCGACGAAGCGCAGGATTTCCGTTTCCCGCTCGGTCAGCTGCGGAGCGGGCGCGCCCGCGGGCGCCGATCCGCCTGCGGTCGCCGGGCCGGCCAGCCCGGTCGCTGATTGCGCTAGCCGGCGGTACTCGCCAAGTACCAGGCCGGCCAGGCCCGGCGTGAAGACTGCATGACCGGCCGCCGTGGCTCGGACGGCGTCGACCAGGTCGCGCACCTCGGCCGATTTCAGCAGGTAGCCGCTCGCGCCGGCGGTGACCGCATCAAGCACGTCCTGCCGCTCGCCGCTGGCCGAGAGCATCAGTACCCGGACAGATGGCAACGCGTCCAGGAGACGCCCCGTTACCTCGGCACCTGGATGATCAGGGAGATTGAGATCGAGCAGCACTACATCGGGCCGGGTCGCGGCGGCAATGCGCAGCGCCTGCGCGCCGCTGCCCGCGGTGCCGGCGACACGGAAGCCGGCCTCGGTGAGGGTTCGGGCCGCGGCGTCGCGCCAGATGGGGTGATCGTCGACGACGAGGACGCTGACCTGGTCGTCAGGGCTGCGGGACATGCAGTTCCACCTCGGTGCCCCGACCGGGGCGAGACGTGATCGTGGCCGTTCCGCCGACTTCGCGGATCCGCCCGATGATCGAGTGTGAGACGCCGAGTCGCCCGGTCGAGGCGGCGGCCGTGAGCCGTCCGGCCGGGAACCCCTCGCCGTCGTCGCGGATGCTGATCCGCACGCCAGATCCGTCGTTCTCGACGAGGACCCAGCCGCGGGCGGACTCGCCCGCGTGCCGGCGGACGTTATCCACCGCCGCCGTCGTGGCGCCGCTCAGGGCCCGGGCGGCGGCCCGCGGCAGCATCACCGGCGTAGCCGGGCACGAGATGGTGACGCGACCGTCAGAAAGCGGCTCGACGAGGCTGCGAACATCCACCATGCCAGTTTCCGCATCCGGCTCGACGCTGTCACGGGATACCAGCGAGCGCAGTGCGCTTTCCTGCTCGGCCGCCAGCATCCCGAGTTCGGCCGCCTCGCCGCCGATCTCGCGGCCGCGGCTGCTGACGAGGGCGAGCACTTGCAGCACCGAGTCGTGGATGCCGCGGGCGATCCGCTCGCGCTCGGCGGTCGCCGCCTCGCGCCGCGCGGCCTCGTCGACTGCGGCCTCGGCCCCGAGCGTCAGCCGGACGACGTAGCCGCCGACGCCGCCCGCCACCAGCAGCAGCACGAGCCCGGCGATCATGCTCTCGGCCAGGAATTGCCGCCGTTCGATGACGTCGCCGAACCAGACCACGACCGCGCCGGCCATGCCGGCCCAGGGGCCGCCGGCCACCGCGCACGCGAGTATGGCCGACGCCGCCCAGATCACCGGGATCGTGGGTGCGCCGTGGTTGATGCGGTACGCGGTGTCGATCCACCTCGTGCTGATGATCAGGATCGTCGCCACGGCCACGTCGGCCGCGATCAGCCAGCGGTTGCGGCCGGCTGGGCGCGAGTACGCGGCGACGGTGACAATCGTCCAGACCGCCATGACGGCGAGAGCCAGGAAGCCGCCCAGGGGGTGCAGGTAGTAGCTCTCATCCCGGAGGATCCAGACGGCCGCGTAGGCGAGCGTGACGATGCGGTAGACCGCGACAGCGCGCCACAACTGGCTCACCATAGGGGTGACGCTACGACAGTTTCGCCGGGTTTGCCGGCCGAGGCCTGCGACAGTGATCACACCGGGCGGCCGCCGGACCGGACGGCCAGGCGTGACCGTGTTCTCAGTCTGGCTCCCCATGCCCGAAGCCTGCCGGTCCGGGTCTTCGGCGGGCAGAGCGCACGTACTCAAAACGGCCTGAGTATTTCTGCCTAGCCGCCGCAGCTTCTAGCCATGCGGTCGCCGCAGCCTGGCGACATCCAGCGCCGGCGCTGGCATCGGCTCGCCCCGGTACCCGCCGACCTCGCCGAATTCGCCGGCCCGCCAGTGAGCCGTCGCCGCCTCGATCTCCTCCGGGGTGCGGGCCACGAAGTTCCACCACATCAGCAGTGACTCACCGAGGGGCTCGCCGCCGAGCAGCATCACGCTGCTGCCAGCGGGCGCGGTCACGCTCGCCCGCTCTCGCCCGGCGGGCAGGTACAGCAGCTGGCCCGGCGCCAGGACGGCGCCGTCAACATCAGCCCGACCGGTCACGACGAACAGCGCGTGCTCGTAATCGGGCCGCAGCGGCACGGAGCCGGACGCCGTCCTGCCCCGCGCGGTTAGCTCGGCGCCGACGATCGGCGAGAACGCGGTGGCCGGGGACTGACTCCCCGCCAGCTCGCCCATGAACACCGTCGTCGTGAAGCCCGGCAGCGCGGCGTCGGGCAGCTCGGCATGATGCTCGAACGCGGGCGCGACCCGTCGGCTGGCCTCGGGGAGCGCGACCCACAGCTGGACGCCGTGCAGAACCGGGTCGTGTGCCGCCGGCGACTCCTCGGCGTGCGCGATGCCGGCGCCCGCCGTCATCAGGTTCAGCTGGCCCGGCCTGATCAGTAGCTCGCTGCCCAGGCTGTCGCGGTGCAGCACGTTCCCGGCCAGCAGCCAGGTGACGGTCTGCAGGCCGATGTGCGGGTGTGGCGGCACCATCATGCCGGCCACGCCGTCCACGTCCTGCGGCCCGTAGTGGTCGATGAAGCACCACGGGCCGACGCTGCGGCGCAGCCGCAGGGGCAGCATCCGGCGCACGGTGATATCGCCGACTCGCGCCTGCCTCGCGGCTGTGATTTCAAGATCCAAGATGGGAACGGGGTCGTCGTCCGCGATCTCCACGTCGGCATCGACTGTGCTCACCGGCTGGTCTCCCTTCGGGCCTCGCCCGTGCCGAGAGCCCAATTCTCCCAGCAGGCCGCCCGTGCTGCGTCCGGCGTCAGGCCGGCCGGTCCCAAGCGGGCACCGGCGGGAGCGGAGGCAAGTCCACCGAGCCTCCTTGCGCGCGGATGGCGCTGAGCGCCTCTCCGAATCGGGGTCGGCGGTCGATGGCCGTGAGCCGCAAGCGCTTGCGGTACTTCCCGCCGATCAGCAGCGCGCCGCCATCGGCCGCGGTGCAGGTCACGGCCCGCCTGCCGAGCCGGCTGGTGGTGGTCAGCCGGAGCGCGCCGATGGGCGCCGCGAGCAGGACGCGATCAGGAGTCGAGCGGTTGCGCATCCTGACGACGATGACCTGCCGCTCGGTGACCGCGACATAGACGGTCTTTCGCAGGACGGCGGAAGCAAACGTCGCGGCGCCGGCTGCCGCGGGCAGCAGGGCAAGCATGGCAAGGTCAGGCCGACCGGGAGCCGCGCCGTAGAACAGGTCGTGCCACGCGCTGACCTCGCTCGGCACCGACAGCAGAATTATGGCCCCCAGGTCCCAGACCCGGCTGGGCCCCGTGAGTCCGCGCAGCTCGGCGATGATCTGCTCGTCGGCGGTGAGCGAATCGGCCAGCCACAGGGTCATGAACGCGCGGTCGCCGGCGCGACTGGGCACCGCATCCTCCAGAGGGCGGGTGGGCGGACACTTGAGGCAATCGGTGTTGATTTAACGCTGCGAGCACGACCGGCGGCAAGACCCGTCATTCGGCCCTGGCGGCTTCGGGACCGGTGATCCGATCAAGCAGGGGCAGTGTGGATGCGATGATCGCGAGGGACAGGATGATGCCGGCGAGCACGCTGAGGTAGTAGGCGGCGCCAGGTGACCGCATGGTCTCGCTGAACTGGGAGCGAAGGAACAGGTCAGCGGCCAGGAGCCCGGCTCCGGCTGACGCCACCGACACGATCACCAGAGGAACGACGGTTTCGATAGCCACGACGCGGCGCAGCATGCCGAGGGGAACGCCGGTGAGCCGCAGCAAGCTGAACGGGACCTTGCGGTCGGTCAGCCCGGCGGCGACGCTGACGGCCAGGCTGCAGCCGGCGATGGGCACGCTGGCGAGGATGAGCACGTCCGCGTCATGCTGCCACTGAGTGATCTGCTGCTGGGCCTGCCCCTGGGCCTCGGCAATGGTAACCGGCACACCGAGATAGGGCACCGCAGTCTCCAGCACGGTCCTGGCGTGCTCGATCGCCCCGGCTGAACCGTCGGTGGCTACGGCGACCGCCGTGGCCGGGAGGCCGTCAAGCCGCCGGAGCGAGATGCGGGCTGCGGGCCATACTGGCCCAGGCACTGACGTGAGGGTGCCGCTGTCGACGTTCGCCATGGTGCCCACGGTCGCGCCGGCGCGGCAGTGGCCGAGCGTCGGGGTCGTCGCCATCTGCGCGCACGACGCCAGGCCCTCGATACTCGCGGGGGCACCCTGGGCCCGGGCAGGGATGACGATGCCGTGGATCACCGTCACGCCGCGCACTCCGGAGACGGCCTGCAGCCGGGCTATGACAGGACCGGAGATGTCGGCCACGGGCTGGATCGGCAGGTCCGAGGTAGCACTGTAGCCGCCGGCGAACTGGTCGACGATAGTATCGGCGGCTGCCGCGGCGCTGTCCCGTGGCAGGCCATTATCGGCCGCAAGCGTGGTGATCACGCCGATGACGGCACTCATGACGAACAGCGCCACGATCAGGCCGCCGACGGCGCGGAAAGCGAACCGCGGGTTGTCGCAGATCCGCCGTCCGGCGATGAGGACAGCGGGTCGGCGGGCGCGGCGGACCAGAAGCAGTGATGCGGTCATCGTGAGCCAGGGCCCGGCAGTGATCAGCCCGGCAATAATCAGCGCAAAGCCCAGGAAGAACGCCCCAGTCTGGCCGGCCACCGTGCGCGGGTGCCCGGCGGCCGCGAAGTAGGCAAGCTCGGCGGTGCCGGCGGCCAGCGGCAGGATCCGCCACCAGCCCGGCGGTGGGGGGCTGACCCGGCGGGTGACGCCGAGCGGCGTGATCTGCACTCGCCGGAGGGCGATCCGGGCGACCAGCGCCGCCAGCAGCGGGATGCCGATCGCCACGCCGAATATGTCAGCCGGCGAAAGCGTCATTTCTGACGGAAAGAAGGGCTGCCCGGTGAACGGGATGCCGGCGACGGGCGAGCGCACCAGGAAGAACAGGCCGAATCCGGCAGCGGTGCCGGCTGCGGCCGCGACGCACGCCTCGCCCGCGGCGATGATCGAGATCTGCCGTGGCGTAGCGCCGACCAGTCTCATGGCCGCGAAGCGCTGTTCGCGGCGTGTCGCGGCGAGCCGAGTCGCCGTGCTGATGAACAACATCACCGGGACCAGCAGGGCGAGGGCCGCGATGGCCAGTACCGCCACGAGCGAACTGGTCCGCTGCCCGCCGGGTGCCGCTGATCCGCCCGCCGCGCTCTGGATTGTGGTGACCCTGGTGGCGCCGGGTGCGCGGGCGAGTTGGCCGGGCGTGTGCCCGACGATGACGATGAGGGAATCTGGTGCCGGGAGCGCCGCCTGGCCGATGATGCCGATCTGCCGGCCGGGAAACCGGTCCCGCAGCTCACCAGGCGGATCCGAGCGCAGCATGGCGGTCAGGGCTGGCGAGGCGTAGAACTGGCCAGGCCCGGGGAGGTGGCCAATGCCGGGCGGGACGGGAGCGTGGGGTCCGGCGACCGCAAGGTCTATCCGGTCGATCTGCTGGCCGTTGAAGTAGTCCGTCCGGGTCAGCCATATCAGGGGTCCCGCGACCGGGCCGGACTGAGTTACTCCGGTCCGCAGCCAGGCCGCCCGGTCGTCCTGCTTCTGCAGCGCACCGATGCCTGCAAGCGTTGTCAGCAGCATGCCGACTCCGACCGCGACGGCAACCGTCGTGGCCGCTAGCCGGGCGGCGCCGTCCCGGCCGCCGCCAACGGCCAGGCGCAGGCCGAGCCCGATCATGAGCGCACCGGGCTGGGTGCGGGCGAGGTCACCGTGCCGTCGCGCACGACGACCTCGCGGTCGGCGTAGGCCGCCACCCGCGGTTCGTGAGTGACCAGGATGACCGTGACCCCCTTGCTGCGGGCCTCGTCGGTCAGCAGCTTCATCACGTGCTCGCCGGTCAGTGAGTCCAGCGCTCCGGTCGGCTCGTCGGCGAACAGGACCTCCGGTTCGGCAACCAGGCCGCGGGCGAGCGCGACGCGCTGCGCCTGGCCGCCTGACATTTCGCCGGAGCGGTGCTCTGCCAGCCCGTCCAATCCCAGGCGCGGGAACCACCTTCTGGCCTGGCGCAACGCCTCGGACCGCCGCGTTCCGCCGAGCAGCAGCGGCAGCGCAACGTTCTCCTCCGCGGTGAGCTCGGGGACGAGCTGGCCGAACTGGAACACGAAGCCGAACCGCGTGCGGCGGAGCGCGCTTCGCTGGCTCTCGCCCATCGTGTCTAATCGGCGGCCGTCGAACCAGACTTGGCCGGAATCGGGGGTGAGGATTCCGGCCAGGCAATGCAGCAGAGTCGACTTGCCCGAGCCGCTTGGGCCCATCACCGCCAGGATGTCGCCACACGCAACCGACATGCTGGCTCCGCGCAGCGCCGGCGTTTGGCCGAACGAGAGCACGACGTCCCGTGCCTCCAGCACCGGTTCCCGAGCACTGGCAGGCAGGTCAGTGGTCGTGCCCATGACGGACCTCCTTGGCTAGCGGGGACAGGCGCGACGCGGTGAGGTCGATCCACCGCAGGTCGGCCTCGAGGTGGAACAGCCCGTAGTCGGCCTGAAGCGTGTCGATCATGCCGCCGCTGTGCTTGAGGTCGGTCAGCTCGCGCATGCGCCGAAGATGGGCCGAGCGCTGGAGGTCCAGATACTGCTCGGCGGGACGGCCCAGCATCAGCGCGAGCACCACCTTGGTAAACAGCTCTGCCTGAAGGTGCGGCTCGGGAGTTTCGGGCTCCGTCAGCCAGGTCTCGAACTCGGTTACGCCGGCCTCGGTGATCACGTAACGCTTGCGGTCGGGCCCCGCGCCTGGCTCGGCCTGGCCGGCGATTACCTTGCCGTCGCGGGCGAGTCGGGCCAGCGTCGCGTAGACCTGGCCTGCGGGCAGCGGCTTGTGCCGTCCGAAGTACGTGTCGTAGTCGCGCTTGAGGTCGTAGCCATGACTCTGCTCGCGCTCAAGCAGGCCGAGGAGGACTTGAGGGACGCTCACAATCCGCGAGTATACGCTTGATGTCTACGCCGAGTGAATAGCATGATCTCGCTTCCGCAAGATCATCTCCGGGCCTGGGCGCTGGTTGTTCCGTGGTTCGAGGGTCAGGTGATTGACCGCCACGCTGAGCCGCCCTATCGTCCGGCTAACAGCGTGAAGCATGGGGTTCGCCGTGTTGCTGATCGTTATGTACGAAACGGGCGTATGGCGGGTGGCGCCGGATGACCGTTTCACGTTCGGCCGGGCACCGACGTGCTCGCTTCAGCTGCCCGCCGAAGATCGCGGCGTCTCCAGGCGCGCGGGCAGCTTCGAGTGCTCCGGGGGCACCTGGTGGATGTGCAACGACAGTTCCTCGTCGATGCTCTACCTGTCCGGCGATCGCGGGTTCCGCGCTGACCTGCCGCCCGGGCTGCGGATCCCGCTGCAGCAGTGGCACGCCAAGGTTCGGCTCGACGGCCTGCACTCCAGCTACACGATCCGGCTGCGGCTGCCGCACCTGGACGAGGACCAGCCGCAGGAAGAAGCCGCGGGCGACACTGGCGAGCAGTCGCTGCCCAGGACCGGCGGAGCTGAACGAATAGTTACCAGCACCAAGCTTCGCGCGCCACTCAACGCCTCCGACCGGCTCGTGCTTGCCGCCAGGTTCGAGGAATACCTGACGTGGCGGCACTCGGGTGCCGCCAAGCCGCGCAGTGCCAGGGAGGCGGCCGACCGCATCGGCTGGCAACCGCATACCGTCTCTAAGCGGTGCGAGAACATCCGCAACCGGTATGTCCGCATCGGGGTGCCGGGCCTTAAGGGGCCGCGCGCCCTGGAAGAACTGGCGGCGCTGCTCATCTCGACCGGTGAGTTGACCGACGAGGACCTACGGCGACTGCCGCCCGTGCCGCCGCACGAAACCGGCTAGCCGACGAGCGTCTTGACTGCGGCGGTCATCTCCGTCAGTGCCTTCTTGGCGTCGGCGAAGTACATGCTGGTCTTGGGATCGACGTACAACTCGTTGTCGATGCCCGCGTAGCCGTGCCCCATGGACCGCTTGATCACGATGATGCTCTTGGCCTGGTCGACATCCAGGATCGGCATGCCGGAGATCGCCGTCCCGGGCCGCCGGGCGGCCGGATTCGTCACGTCGTTCGCGCCGATCACCAGGGCCACGTCCGTGCGTGCAAACTCGGGATTGATGTCGTCCATCTCCTTGAGTTGCGGGTACGGCACGTTGGCCTCGGCCAGCAGCACGTTCATGTGCCCCGGCATGCGGCCCGCCACCGGGTGAATCGCGTAGCTGACGTCGATGCCGCGCGACTCAAGCAATTCCGCGAGCGCGGCGACCTCGTGCTGGGCCTGTGCCGCGGCGAGTCCGTAGCCGGGCACGATGATGACCTTGGAGGCATAGGCCAGCTGGATGGCAGCGTCGTCAGCGGCGATCGAACGGACGCTCCCGGTGGGGCCGGCGATCGCGGCAACGGAGTCGCCGGTGCCAAAGCCGCCGACGATGATGTTGCGAATCGAGCGGTTCATGGCGTCAGCCATCAGCTTGGTCAGGATGCCGCCGGAGGCTCCCACCAGGGCGCCGGCGATGATCAGCGCCCAGTTCCCGATCACGAATCCGGCCATGGCGACGGCGGTGCCGGTGAACGCGTTCAGCAGCGAGATCACGACCGGCATGTCCGCACCACCGATCGGCATCACCATGGAAACGCCGAAGGCCAGCGAGGCGATGATCACGATCACGAGCAGGGCGGTGCTCGGCGAGGCGATCAGGTAGGCGCCGAGACCGATCGCGACGACCGCCAGCAGCATGTTGATGACGCGGGCGCCGGGAAAGGTGACCGGCGCCGAGTTGATGACGCCTTGCAGCTTGCCGGCCGCGATTATCGACCCGGAGAACGTGACCGAGCCGATGATCACGTCAAGCAATGTCGTGACGCTGGTACTGGCCGAGACGCTCGCGCCGGCGTGCATGTAGTCGTGCACGGCGACGAGCGCGGCCGCGCCACCACCGACCGCGTTAAACATGCTGACCAGCTGGGGCATCGCGGTCATCTGGACGGTCCTGGCCGCGTACAGCCCAGCCCCGCCGCCGAGCAGCGCGCCGGTGATCATCACGATCCAGCCGGTCGCACTGATCCCGTGACCGTGCACGATGATCGCCAGCGTGGCCGCCACCGCCGTGGCCATGCCTGAGGTCGAGACCTGATTGCCGCGTCGAGCCGTGGCCGGGTTGTTCATCAGGTGCAGGCCGAGCACAAAGAGTGAGGCCGACAGCACATAGATCAGCTGTATGACCCAGTCGAATACGCTCATGCCGCCGTGCCCTTACGGCTGCTGCCATTGGCGGCCGCGTTCACCGCCGCCGGGGCCTGGCCGGCCGCCGGCACCGCCGGGCGCTTCTTGAACATCTTCAGCATGCGGCCGGTGACGACATAGCCGCCGACCACGTTTGCCGCCGCGAACGCCGCAGCAATGAACGCAATCACGTAGCCGATCGCGTTGTTAGCCGTGACCGCGATCAGCATCGCGCCGGCGAGCACGATCCCGTGAATCGAGTTGGCCGCCGACATCAGCGGCGTATGCAGCGTCGCGGGAACCTTGCTGATCACTTCGAAGCCGACCCAGAGGGCCAGCACGAAAATGGTGACATCAACTAGCAGCGCCGGGTACTGCACTGGCGCTCCCTTCTCCAGATCCGGCCGGGGCAGGCTCGTCGGCATCTTGGGCGGAGGCGGCGGCCTTGGCGGCGGCCGTAGATCCTGGCGGTCCGTCGGCTGGGTGGCCCGTGTCCGCGTCGGCCGGCTGGCTCTCCGCTTCGCGCGGCGCGAGCGCCGGATGCACGACGGCGCCATCGCGGGCAACGATCACGCCCGCTAGCAGCTCGTCTTCCGGGTCGAGCGCGAGTTCGCCGTCCTTGACCAGGTACAGCAGCAGCGTGCTGATATTGCGCGCGTACATGGCCGATGCAGCGGCAGGCATCGAGGATGGCAGGCCACCAGCGCCGATGATCGTGACGCCGTGCTCGGTGATCACTGTCTCGCCCGGCCGCGAGCCCGCCACGTTGCCGCCAAGCTCGCTGGCGCCCATGTCGACGATGACCGAGCCCGGAGCCATTGCCTTGAGCGCGTCCTCGGTCACCAGCAGCGGCGGCCTGCGTCCGGGCACCTGGGCCGTGGTGATGACCACGTCGTGCCGGGCAATATGCGCGGCCAGCTCGTCCTGCTGGGCCTGCCGCTCCTCCTCGGTTAGGGCTCGGGCGTAGCCGCCCTCGCCCGACGCTGGCCCGACCGACGTGAGCTCGATGAACGTCGCGCCGACCGACTCGGCCTCCGTTTTGGTCTCGGGCCGGACATCGTAGGCGCTGACGATCGCGCCGAGCCGTCTTGCGGTCCCGATTGCCTGGAGCCCGGCCACGCCCGTGCCGAGCACCAGCACCTTGGCCGGCCGCGCCGTGCCGGCCGCCGTGATCAGCAGCGGGAAGAACCGGCCGAATTCAGCGGCCGCCATGACCGCCGCCTTGTACCCGGCGATGTTGGCCTGGGAGGAGAGCGCGTCCATGGGCTGCGCGCGCGGCAGCGTCCGCGGGATCATGTCCAGGCTGAGGGCCGTGATCCCGGCGCGGGCGAGCCTTTCCGCCAGGCCAGGATCGGCCAGCGGCGCGAACAGCCCGATCGCAACCTGGCCCGCGTGCATCGCAGCGACGGTCGCCTCGTCGGGCTTGCCCACCATCAGCAACACGTCGGCCGCCATGGCCTCGCTGCGGCTGACGACGGTCGCCCCGGCGTCGGCGTAGCTGTCGTCGGTCAGCCAAGCGCCATCGCCCGCACCCGACTCGATGAGCACATCCAGTCCGGCCGCGGTCAGCTTGCTGATGGCCTCGGGCACGAGGGCGACCCGCCGCTCGCCAGGCGTGGTCTCCTTGACCACCGAAACCTTCATGGACAGACCTCACTCGGTCGCCAGGGATTGCGGACTTGCGCAGGCCGCGTTCTCAGTATGGCCGGATCTGGCATCATTCCAGCCGCCGACCCCACCTACACAGCGTATGGCGAATCTGAGCCGCGCAGGCCGCTCTCGACGTGGCCCCACACCGGTGAGTCGCGCGGGCGATCACATCGGTGCCCAGGGCGCCTCCGGCCGTTACGTCGCGGCCTGGCACGCTGTATCCAAGCGAGGGGGCAAGCGAGATGAGCGAATCGCCGCTACGCCCGGACGACGTCCTGGCGGGCAGGCTGGCCGAGGCGCGCATACTGCTGAGCCAGCTGAGGCTGCCCGCGGCCGAGGCGGACCGGCTGCGTCGTCAGTTCGTCGCCGTCTGCAATGCGATCAAGGCGCCCGAGGCCGACCTGGATGCAGGATTGCGTCGGATCGCCGCATTCATAACGAC
>JASHUE010000342.1:0-2920 GCA_030040195.1 Streptosporangiaceae bacterium
ACGGCGCCCGAGATTGGATGACAGCGCCACTCACCGGCGTCGCCGATTCTGAACGCTACGAAGGATCCGCACCGGCCGCAACCGCCTCCGCCCAGCGCAGGTCGGCCTTGCCCGACGGACTGCGCCTGATGCCGGCAACGAAGGTGATCGTGCGTGGCTTCTTGTAGTCGGCGAGCCGCCCGGCGAGGTGAGCGAGAAGCGCCTCGGCGGACAGTTCGCCGTCGCTGACGGGCGCCACGACGGCGCTCACGCGGTGTCCCCAGCGCGGGTCGGGCAGCCCGACCACAAGCGCGTCGCGGACGGCGGGGTGCTCGATCAGGACCTGTTCGACCTCCTCGGCGAACACTTTCTCGCCCCCGGTGTTGATGACACGGCTCCCGCGGCCGTGGAAGGTGATCGAGCCGTCCGTCTCGAGTGAGGCGAGGTCGCCGGTGACCACCCAGCGCCGGCCGCCGAACGTGCGGAAGGTCTGCGCCGTTTTCGTCTCGTCGCCGAGGTAACGGATCTCGTCGTCGGCGGGCGCGGCGAGCATGCCCACCTGACCTGAGCCTGGCACCACGTCCAGGCCCGCCTCATCGACGACCCGCGCGCCCGGCAGCAGCGTGAACCGGGAGGTGATGGCCGCATCGCCGCGGCGGGTCTGGCTGATGGCGAACGGGCCGCCCTCCGACGCCGCCACCAGGTCGCGGCAGACGAAGTCGCCATGGGCCAGGAGCCTGCGCTTGACCTCTGCGCTCCACGTGACCCCGACGCTCAGGATCCGCCGCAGGCTGGACAGGTCGTAGGGCCGGCCCGTCGCTGCCGCGCGGTCGAGCGCGTCGGCCAGCGGCAGCGCGAACACGTCACCCACGATCGAGACCGTGTCCACCCGCTCCCGCGCGACCGCGGCGGCGAGTTCGTCCGGGTCGTAGGAGCGCCCCGCCAGGAACACGACGCGCCCGCTGGCCACCAGCGCGCCCAGCGTCGTGTACATCCCGGTGGCGTGCATGAGCGGGGGAGCGGGCAGGCACACGATCGCGTCGCCGCCCTTGGTCAGCCGCCGCGTCACCGAGCGCAGCTCATCGAGCGAGCCGGGCGCCGGCTCGCCGATGAGCCCGAACCCATTGGCGCTCACCACCGGATACAGCCAGGCATGAGTGACCAGTACGCCCTTGGGTGTGCCCGTGGTGCCGCCGGTGTACATCAGCCAGTGATCGACGCCACGATCGGCGCGCGGAAGCGGCACGGCCGCGTCGATGACGGCCTCATAGCCGGCCGCCGTGTGTCCTCCCATCCTGCGGACCGCCTGATCGCCAACCTGCACCAGCGTGCGCACCGAGCGAGCGGATGCCTGGGCCTGTGCTACTCGCGACCTGAGCGACGCGTCGAAGATGGCGGCGGCCACGCTCGCGTCGGCGAACAGGTGGGCCATCTCCGCGGCCTGGTAGCGGTAGTTGACGTTCACCGGGATGGCCCGCAGCTTCAGGACCGCGAACACGCTCTCGAGGTATTCGATGCCGTTGTACAGCGCAATTGCCACGCGGTCCTCCGCGCCGATCCCGCTGGCCGCGAAGAACGCCGCCAGACGCGAGGCGCGCTCGTCCAGCTGTCGCCAGGTCCGGCTTCGTTCCCCGTGCGTAACCGCGACCTGCTCGGCCCGCTCGTCGGCGACGATCTCCAGGACTGACGCGAAGTTTTCCCTCACGGCTGGTGCACCGGCGGGGTGCCGTGGGTGTGGAAGCTCTCGATGGTCTTCAGGCCCCAGGCCTGGCCCTTGGCCCGCTCTGCGGCCGTCCACGAGATCGGCCGCCAGTCGGGGGCGAGCACGAGGCGGGCGCCGGCGTTGCACAGCTCGATCCGGTTGCCGCCTGGCTCCCAGACATACAGGAAGAACGTCTGCTGGATCGCGTGCTTGTGCGGCCCGGTCTCGATGTGAATGCCCGCCTCCAGGCAGACGTCGGCGGCCCGCAGGATGTCCTCGCGCTGGTCACATGCGAGCGCCACATGATGCAGCCGGCCCGACGATCCGGTCCAGTCGCTGGTGTACACCAGGTCATAGCTCTTGTCGGTCAGGTGGTACCAGATGGCCGATGCCGTCCCGTCATCGAGCACGATCTGCTCGGTGAGCTGCGCGCCGAGCGCCTCCTCCAGGAACCGGGCCGCGGCCGGGATGTCGGCGGCCAGGTAGTTGACGTGATCGATGCGCCGGACGTTCGCGCCGCGACCAGGGAACCGCGCGGCCTGGTTCTTCAGCGCGGGCCGCTGCCCGTGCGGCGCCTCGTACCACATCGTCTGCCAGTACAGCCCCATCTCATGCCCGTCCGGGTCGCGGAACTCATAAACCGGGCCGAGCCCGCACTCGCCCTCCTGCCAGGAGCCGCGCAGGCCTGCTGCCTCGATCGCGGCTATCCGCCGGTCAAGCGCGTCCTGGCTGGCGGCGCGCAGCCAGGTCTTACCGATGCCGGGCTCCGGCGCCCCGGTCACCTTGAGCGTGAACATCTCGTAGTCGTCCCAGGCATGCAGGTAGATCGAGTCGCCGGCGCGCGCCACCTCCTCCAGGCCCAGCTGCGCGACCAGGAACTCCGCGGTCTGGCTCGGCACGGCCGTGCGCAGCTCGGCGGCCGAGACGTGCGCGATATCCCGGCATCTCTGCGTCGTCATGGGATTCCTTCCTGTGGTGCCTGGATTCCATCGGGGGCGGGCCGGATGCTGTGATTTGCGGGTAAATACTTACGCGGCAGCCGAGCGCTATCAACAGCGTCTGCCGCCAGGCGGGTGACGAAGGGACTTTCATGCGCACTGCGGTGCTCGGGCTCGGCGAGGCCGGCAGCCGGTACGCAGCCGGCCTGGCCGCCGCCGGGGTGCAGGTGAGCGGTTATGACCCGGCGCCGGTGACGACCCCGCCCGGTGTCGTCCGGGCGGAGTCCGCCGCTGCGGCGGC
>JASHUE010000343.1:0-3986 GCA_030040195.1 Streptosporangiaceae bacterium
TTCTGCTGAGCAGGCGTAACGGCCAGGCCAGCCGGCATCCCATTCTGGGGCAGGCCATTCTGCGGCGGTGCGGCGCCTGGCAGCAATCCATGCGGCCCTGAGCCACCGTGCTGCGAACCGGCTACCGGGCCCAGGCCGGCCTGACCGACCGCTCCGCTCCCTGGCCTCGGCTGGTTGATGCCGCCCTGAGCCGGTTCCGCGAAGCCGTTCTGGCCATATCCCGGCTGGCCTGAAACCGCGCCACCGGGGGACCCGAGGCCTCGGCCCGACTCCTGGCTCTGGTACTGCGCCGCCAGCTGCGGCTGATCTTCCTGCCTGCGATGGCTCGGTCCCGGGCCGAGGCCGTCTGGCTGCCCGGCAGAACCGACGCTGCCGGCGAACCGGCCGGCCTGCTGAGCGGACAAGCCAGCCTGCTGGGCCGAGAAGCCAGCCTGCTGGTCGCGGGCGGGCGCAGCGAGCTGGGCCTGACTGACGCGCTCGTATTCGGGTGCCACGGGCGAGGAGTAAAGCTGGGGGGCCGGCGCGGCTATGGCCGGTTGCTGGCCCATGCCTGCAAACTGGCCGCCCGATGTAGCAGAGCCGACCGCCAGTTCCCGGTATCCGCCCGAGGTCAGCTGCGCATCCCGGCCGCCAGGCTCGGCACCGGGAATGAGGTCCACATACGGACGCAGGTGCCCGGCGGACATGTCGATGATGTCGTCGCACTCCTGGCGGAGCGAGCGCGAGACTGCCCAGTTATCGTCAGCGCTTACGTGCAGGAGGACTACCCGCAGGCCAAGATCCTGGATCTCCGCGATCACCGGGCCGAGATCCTCCTCGGCGCTGACGATGACGGCGTCGCTGACGCCGCGGTTCCTCGCCAGCGAGCTGAGGTCCCTGCGGATCTCAGCCTCTACGCCCTCCTTGCGGTTGGGGCGTAGCTTGCTCAGCCGCAGCTTCACGCCGGGCACGTCCGCGAGCGTGTCGTGCTCGGCCGCCCGGCCGCCGTCCGTCACGGTGTCGTACCAGTAGCAGCGGAGCAGGGGCAGGCCGGTGCGGTCTCTGGACAGCCCGCCAAGCAGCTTCAGGAGGCCGGCGTAGTCCCAGGACACCGAGTCTCGATTGCGAGTGCCGTGGACGGCTAGTGCGCCCTCGGCCAGCACATAGCCCGCGTCCACGAACAGCGCGCAGCGATCCAACGCGACACCGTCCCTTCCGTTGCGCGTGACGTTACCAGCGCGTGACGGCAGCCGTGACAGATAGCGCGGATCGCGGACGTATCAACCGGGGAAGGTTCTTACCGCCTGTTCCAGCATTTCGCCCTGTTGAGGTGACCCCGCTCGTGGTCGGGTCACCCGCAGCCAGGCCAGGCCGCCGCCAGCCAGCAGAAATTACCCGGCCCACGCTGATGCCCGGGCCGGGCAGCGTGGCGGGGTAGGCTCGGCTGCCGTGGCTGACCGAGACGATCTGCTTGCGATGATCAAGGAACTGGCGGTCGTGCACGGACCGGTGACCCTGTCTTCAGGCCAGCAGGCCAACTGGTACATCGACCTGCGCCGAGTCCTGCTGGACGGGCGCGCCGCTCCGGTGGCGGGCCGGGTCATGCTGGATACCACTGCGGACCTGTCCTACGAGGCCGTCGGCGGGCTCACCCTGGGTGCAGATCCCGTCGCCACGGCCATGATGCACGCCGCCGCTGCGCGCGGACGCAGGCTTGACGCGTTCGTCGTGCGCAAATCCGAGAAGGCGCACGGGCTGCAGCGCCGGATAGAAGGTCCCGACGTCGCCGGCCGGCGCGTCCTGGCGGTCGAGGACACCTCCACAACCGGCAACTCGGTGCTGACGGCAGTGGACGTGCTGCAGGAGGCCGGCGCTCACGTCGTAGGCATCGCCACCGTCGTCGAGCGGGGCGCGCGCGAACGGATCGCCGAGCGTGGCCTGCCGTACCTGCCCGCGTTCGAACTGGCCGATCTCGACCTGGACTAGAGCCTCGCGCCGCTCGTAGCGCCAGGCCGCGGCCCGTCAGTTGTGCGAAAGCCCGTTCAGCGCCAGCGCTCCTAGCACCAAGAGCGCCAGCACGGCGGTGGTGACCAGAATGACGACCATGTAACGGCGGCGATCAGCGGGATCGGCATCGTGGCGCCCCATAGCTCCGAGCGTAGGGCTCGCGCTCGTGCCCAGCTGGCCAATGTCAGCAACTCGCCCAGTCGGCTTGGGCCGACCTGCCCGGTCAGCGATACTGGGCACTGACCGACGAGGAGAGGAACGCGCGCCATGCCGATCGCGACGCCTGAGGTCTACGCCCAGATGCTCGACCGGGCCAAGGAGCAGGGGTTCGCCTACCCGGCGATCAACGTGACGTCCAGCCAGACCCTGAATGCCGCTCTTCGCGGCTTCGCCGAGGCCGAGAGCGACGGCATCGTCCAGGTCTCCACCGGAGGCGCCGAATACCTGTCAGGCGCCGGGGTCAAGAACATGGTGACCGGGGCGGTAGCCCTGGCCCACTTCGCCCGCATCGTCGCCGGGAAGTATCCGGTGCACGTCGCGCTGCACACCGACCACTGCCCGAAGGACAAGCTGGACAGCTACATGCGCCCGCTCGCCCAGATCTCGGCCGAGCGCGTCGCGCGCGGCGAGGAGCCGCTGTTCCAGTCCCATATGTGGGACGGCTCGGCGGTGCCGCTGGCCGAGAACCTGCAGATAGCCAGCGAACTGCTCGATCTTTGCACCAGAGCGCACGTCATCATGGAGCTGGAGATCGGCGTGGTCGGCGGTGAGGAAGACGGCATCGTCGGTGCGATCAACGAGAAGCTCTACAGCACACCGGAGGACGCGCTGGCCACGGCCGAGGCGCTGGGCCTCGGCGAACGCGGCCGGTACATGCTGGCCGCCACGTTCGGGAACGTGCACGGGGTATACAAGCCCGGCCACGTCAAGCTGCGGCCATCCATCCTGAAGGAGATCCAGGATGCGGTCGGCGCCAAGTACGGCAAGGACAAGCCCTTCGATCTGGTGTTCCACGGCGGTTCCGGGTCGGCCCTCGAGGAGATTCGCGAAGCCATCGGCTACGGCGTCGTCAAGATGAACGTAGACACCGACACGCAGTACGCCTTCACGCGGCCGGTCGCCGGTCACATGTTCACGAATTATGACGGCGTGCTCAAGGTGGACGGCGACGTTGGCAGCAAGAAGGCCTACGACCCGCGTACCTGGGGCAAGGCGGCCGAGGAGTCCATGACGGGCAGGGTCGTCGAGGCCTGCCAGGACCTGCTGTCGGTCGGCAAGAAGCTGGGCTGAGGCTGTCGGTCCGGCCGGGCCGTCAGCCCAGGGCCGACAGTGCGGCGAACTGATCATCAGTCAGCTCAACCTGGGCCGCCCCGACGTTCTCCTCAAGATGGCTGACCGTACCGGTGCCGGGAATCGGCAGCATCACCGGAGAGCGGCGCAGCAGCCAGGCCAGCGCGACCTGACTAGGAGAATGGCCCGTCTCACTGGCAATGTCCGCGACTGGGCCTTCCGGCCCGGCCAGCCGGCCGACTGCAATCGGGTTCCACGGGATGAACCCGAGACCCTCGCGCTCACAATGCTCGAGTACGTCCTCTGACTTACGGTCCACGAGATTGAACTGGTTCTGCACCGAGACAACCGGCGCGGTCAGGCGCGCCTCGGTGATCTGATCCACGCTGACCTCGGACAGCCCGATCCTGGCGATCTTGCCCTCACGCCGCATGGTGTCGAGTTCGCCCAACTGGTCCGCCGTTGGCACCTTGGGATCGATCCGGTGCAGCTGGTACAGGTCGATCGTGTCAACCCGCAGCCGGCGCAGGCTCATTTCCACGCACTGCCGCAAGTATGCGGGCAGGCCGACCGGATACCACTTGCCCGGGCCCGGCCTGACGAAGCCGCCCTTCGTCGCGATGCTTACCCCGTCGTAGGGATACAGGGCTTCGGCGATCAGGTCCTCGCTCACGAACGGCCCGTACGCGTCGGCCGTGTCAATGAAGTCG
>JASHUE010000344.1:0-4287 GCA_030040195.1 Streptosporangiaceae bacterium
AACACTCGCCGGGTGTGGCGCGGTATCCAGTAGCTGACTGGGTGGTTGACCGAATTGCCTGGCGCGCCGCGAACGCCGATCAGCTGAGCCTTGGGCCGGGCCCAGTCGCCGATGCAGGAAATATTCTGGTTTCCGAACCGGTCGAGTTGCGAGGCACCCATCATGATGTGCCGCTGGCCGGCCGCCAGCGTGGTGAAAACTTGCCGAAACGGCAGCCAGCCCTCGGCCATCCGGCGGCCATCCGCCGCGGGCGCCAGCAGCGTGGCCTCGCCGTCGGTGAGCAGCAGGTCCGGCTCGAAGGTGAGCTGCGCGAGCCGGGCACCGAGGGCGGGGATGATGCCCATCGGACTCGCGACCTTCGCGCCGTCCCCGCGCCACGCCTCCGCGCACGCGACCACGCAGATCTCCGCCAGCGTCGGCGATATGCCCGTCACGCCTGACCGCCCGTCACGCCGACCGCCTCGGGCCTGGCCTCACGGAAGGCGGCGACGGCCTGCTGGTACCAGGCCTCATCCCCGGCCAGGTATGTCGCGCGGAACTCCTGCCACCTCTCGGGGCTGGCCGCCGCGCCCGCGTACAGCGCCTGAAATTCCTCGTCCCGGCCGTAGTCGGGCACGCAACTGGTGAAGTGCGCGCCGTTTGGCGTCTCGGCGATACCGTGCACCATCGACCGGTTGATCAGCAAGCTCTGCACCGGCCCGCCGGACAGCAGTTCAGCGGTCGGCACGATCCGCTCGCAGGACATGAACGCCCGGCCGGCGGCCTGGCAGAACAGGTCGTCGAAGTAGGGATCGGGGCCGAGATACTGGCCGTTCCCGCGGTGGTCGGCCCGGTTCATGTGCACGAGCGCGACATCAAGCCGCAGCGCAGGGACCGCCGCGAACTCCTCCCCGTCCGCGTACGGCGACCGGACGGTACGGATCCGCGGGTTCACCCGCATGACGTCAGAGCCCAGGCCGGCCCGCATCGGCAGGAACGGCAGCCGGTGCGCGGCCGCGAGCAGCCCCCAGTGCAGCATGCCCTCGTCAAGCTCGGTCAGCGCGATGGCGCCGGTCTGGCGCGCCATCCGGAAGTGCGGCTCCAGCGGGATCGAGTCGAGCGTGACGAACCCGGTGACCAGCCTGCGCACCTTGCCCGCGGCGATCAGCAGTCCCACGTCAGGCCCGCCGTAGCTGACGAGCGTCAGGTCGGTGACGGCCGACGCGGCGATCGCCCGGACCAGCGCCATCGGCTTGCGGCGCGAACCCCAGCCGCCGATCCCGATGGTCATTCCTGACCGCAACTCCCCGGCTACCTCGTGTGGGGTCATGACCGCGATCGTCACTGCCGCGGTCCGTCCAGGAATGCCTGGCGGGCCTCATCGGAGACGCCGGTCAGGTTGAGCTCGAACGTGTATCCCTGCTCGTAGCGGTAGGACTTCCTGATATCCACCGGGTCGATCCCGTTGAGCGACTGCTTCGCCAGCCGCAGGATCTCCGGATTCTTCGCGGCGATCCTCGCTGCGAGGCCGTGAGCCCGATCGCGCAGATCATCGTTCGGCACGACCTCGAGCACGGTGCCGTACTTCAGAAGATCACGAGCGGGAACGGGGTCGCACGTATACACCATGGCCCGCATGAGCTGCTGCGGCACCAGCCTGGCCAGGTGCGTGGCCGCGCCGAGCGCGCCCCGGTCGACCTCTGGCAGCCCGAACGTCGCGTCCTGCGCCGCGATCACGATGTCGGCACTGCCCGCGAGGCCGACGCCGCCGCCGAGACAAAATCCCTGCACGGCGGCGATTACCGGCACCGCGCACTCATACACCGCCGCGAAGGCCGCGAAGCAGCCGCGGTTCGCCCCGACCAGCGCGGTGAAGCCGGGAGTGCGTTGCATCTCCTTGATGTCCACGCCCGCGCAGAAGCCGCGGCCCTCCGCGGCCAGGATGACCGCCCGCACCTGCGGGTCCTGTCCTGTCCCGGTCACGGCATCGGCCAGGTCAAACCACCCCTGCACGGGGAGCGCATTGACGGGGGGGAAGTCGATGACGACCTCAGCCACGCCGCCGGCCGTGCGCACATCGATGCCCATCTGGCGGCTCCGTTCCCGTGGTCGCGATCTTCATCATGCATCACTCAGCTCAGGGTTCTCATGCCTCCGGCCGGAGAACTATGCGCTCGGAACCGGTTGGGCCTCATATATGGCGGCCTGCAGCGCGTCCGCGTCCGCCACGTCATAGAACGCGAAGAAGGAGTTATGGCTCCCCAAGGGCGGCTCCAAGCCCGTGTTGCCAAGACCGCCTCGCCCGTATAGCCGCTCTACAGTCCGTCCGGGAGAGTACGGGGCCGGGTCGAACACGACGCTGAGGTGCCGGCCGTCGCGGCTGCGCCGCAGGAGCACCGACGAGCCCGCGATCGGCGTCTCGAGGATTGCCGGGCCATTCACGATGATCGCCCGATCCCGCGTGATCGCGTATCCGGTCTTAGCCTTGCGGCGGCGCTTGACGATGAACCGGCCAAACGTCAGGTAGAGCCCGAAAGCAAGGAATGGAAGGACCACCACGCACAGGAGCGCCGAGTCGGGCGACAGGAAGGCCTGAATCTCCGCGTGGATCGTCTCGGCGAGCCATATGAAGCCGAAGGGGATCAGGAAGAAGTCGCTCAGCGTGAACCAGACCGACGGGTCCGGGCGACCGTACCAGAGCAGTTCCTCCCCAGGTCGCAGGCACTGCTGCAGCTGTTCACGCACCCGGAAGGGATCAGACGGGTCCATTTTGCTTCCCCCCGACTCGGCCCCATGCCCAGACAGCGGGACTGACCGGGGGTGTTTAGCGACCTGTTAACGGGATGATAGTTCCCGCTCCTAACGTGGCGTAGCGCCCATAGATCGCCTTTTCGTTGCGAATCGCGCCGATAACGGCGCCGCCTGGCTGACCTAGCATGAGCGCCATGTGCAGCGAAGGCGAGCATGCAGGCAAGTCAGTGGTGATCACCGGCGGGACGAGAGGGATCGGGGCCGGCATTGCCCGCGCCTACCTGCAGGCCGGCAGCCGGGTGCTGGTGTGCGCGCGGACGCCACCGGCCGATCCAGGCCTGCTGCCAACGGCCGACGGCCGGGCTGCCATCTTCTGCCAGGCCGACGTCCGCGAGGCGGCGCAGGCGGCACGGCTCATCCGCACTGCCGCCGACCTGTTCGGCACGGTCAATGTCGTCATCAACAATGCCGGCGGCTCGCCTGAGGTGGCAGCAGCCGAGGCCTCACCTCGTTTCCACCAGAAAATCATCGAACTCAATCTCCTCGCCCCGCTGCTGGTCGCGCAGAGCGCGAACGCGGTCATGCAGACTCAGGACGACGGCGGGTCCATCGTCATGATCGGTAGCGTGAGCGGCAGCCGCCCGTCGCCCGGCACTGCCGCTTACGGCGCGGCCAAGGCCGGCCTGCAGCACCTGGTCACTAGCCTGGCGATCGAATGGGCGCCGAAGGTGCGGCTCAACACCGTCGCACCCGGCTTCGTCGCGACTAACGCGGCCGCCGGTCATTACGGCGACGACGTCGGCATGACCGCAGTCGCGCAGACCGTGCCGATGCAGCGCCTGGCGACCCCCGAGGACGTGGCGGCGGCCTGCCTGTTCCTCACCTCGCCGCAGGCGGCCTACATCAGCGGATCGAGCCTGCTGGTGCACGGCGGCGGCGAACCGCCCGCGTTTCTAGCCGTGACGCACGGTTCGTTATACCCTCCGAGAAACTAGAACGCGTTTCACTCGAGGGGCGAGCCATGGTTGCTTCGATAAAGCCGCATCGCGATGAAGCGGGCCTTACCGACGGACAGCTGCTGATCGACGGTGCGTGGGGTCCCTCGTCGGCCGAGCAGACGTGGATCCATAGCCACCCGGCCACCGGCGAGGAAGTGGCCTCGTTCCCCATCGCCGCCACGGACGACGTCGACCGGGCTGTCCGGGCCGCCCGCAAGGCATTCGACGAGGGACCATGGCCCAAGACGCGCGCGGGCGAGCGGATCAGGCTGCTGCGCCGGATCGCGGACCTGGTGCGCGAGCACGGTGACGAGTTGCTCGCGCTCCAGGCGCTCGACAACAGCGTGCCGCTCAGCTTCGGGGCCGTGTACGGGATGTCGGCTGGGTTCGTCGCCGATGTGTTCGACCACCACGCGGGCTGGGTAGACAAGCTGGCTGGCGACACGCTGCCCGGTTACCAGGGTGGCGAGCACCTCGTGATGACTTTGCGCGAGCCCGTCGGCGTCGTCGGCGCGATCGTGCCGTGGAACGCCCCGCTGCTGCTGACCGCGCAAAAGCT
>JASHUE010000345.1:0-4219 GCA_030040195.1 Streptosporangiaceae bacterium
GGCGAAGACGTGTCCGTCGAGACGGGAGGCCGCTCGTGACCGACAGCCAGGTGGTCAATATCTGCTTTCACGGGATCGGCACACCCAACCGTGAGCTGGAGCCGGGCGAGGCCTCGTACTGGGTCGACACGGACCAGTACCGCAGCATCCTGGACGAGATCGCCGGCTGGCCGTCAGTGCGGATCAGTTTCGATGACGGTAACGACTCCGACGTCCGGATCGGTCTGCCGGAGATCTGCCAGCGCGGGCTGACCGCCACGTTCTTCCCGCTGGCCGGCCGGCTCGGCGCTGTCGGCAGCCTGAGCGCCGAGGACGTCGGCGCGATCGCCAGTCACGGCATGACGATCGGCACTCACGGAATGGCGCACCGCAGCTGGCGAGGCATGGATCCGGTCACGCGCCAGGTTGAGCTGGTGACGGCCAGGCAGCAGCTGGCCGAGGCGGCCGGCGCGGCCGTCACCGAGGCAGCCTGTCCGCTCGGCCGCTACGACCGGCGGGTGCTCTCGCAGCTCCGCGAGCTCGGGTACCGCCGTGTGTTCACCAGCGACCGCCGGATGGCCAGCGCGGGCGCCTGGCTGCAGCCCCGGTTCAGCGTCCGCAGCTACGACACCGCCGAGACGCTGCGCGAGCGGATCCTGGTCAGGCCGGGTATGACGAAGCGGGTCTGGCGCGGAGCCGCGAAGATCCGGCAGCGGCTGCGCTAGCCTCAGCTCCTCACGCTCTCCGGGCCGCGCGGCTCGCGTAGCCTTCGCGGGCTCACGAGCGCCTTCAGCGCTGACTTGCTGGTCGGCTTGCCGAGCAGCGCGCGGCTGGCCTCGCGGCAGACCAGGGCCGCCCAGTACGCGGCCGTGCTCATCCGGCCGTGGCGCAGCCGGAACAGCCGGACCCGGTTGAGCGTCAGCAAAGTCCACAACGGCGGCGACTGGCCGGAGCCGCCCTCAAGATGAGTGGCTCTGGCCGTTGGTACGTACCTCGTCACGTAACCGGCGTCGCGAGCCCGCAGTGCAAAGTCGGTTTCCTCGGAGTACAGGAAGAAGCCTTCGTCCCAGGGGGCGCATCGGTTCCAGCACTCGGCGCCGATGAGGAGCGTCGAGCCCTCGGCCCAGTCGGTGACGGCGGGCCGCTCATAGCTCGCGAGTGAGGTCACGACCTCGCCGAGGAGCGGAATCCGGCCGGCCCGGCGCGCGCCGAGCAGCGCATCACCCCAGGCCCGGAGGATCGTTGGTTCCCGCCGCATCGACACGACCAGCCGCGATTGCCCGTCGAACAGCTGCGGCACGACCAGTCCGGTGCCGGGCGTGAGGTGGCTCAGAAGCTCGGCCACGCAGCCGAGCCTGAGCCGGACGTCGGGGTTGAGGACAAGCAGGGCGGTGCGCGGGCCGGCCGCAGCGGCGGCGGCATTGATGCCGGCCGCATAGCCGGCGTTGCGGCCCATCTCGACGATGATTGCCCGTGGGGTTAGCTCCCTCAGGGTCGGGACGGTGCCGTCGGTTGAGGCGTTGTCGGCGATTGTCAGATGCCAGGAGACGCCGGCCAGGCCGTCGGCGAGCGACGGGAGCAGGTCGGCCAGCAGTCCGGCACTGTTGTACGTGACGATCAGCACCGCGACCGTGTGCTCGGCCACGGAAAGCTCGGGTGCGCGGACCGCGCCGCCGCGGCCCGGTTCCTCCAGCCTGGGCGCTGGTACGCCGAGATTGCTCAGCGAGGAGCCTCCCTTTGGCTGCGCCGGAGGAGCCGCCATCGCTATCCCAGGCCGATCGCGGCGGCGAACTCGTCCGCCCGCGGCGCCCACGTGTGCCTGCGGGCGAACTCGATGGCCTGACGGGACAGGTCAGGCTGGCCGTTGTGGCCGCTCGGCACTGCCGCCTCGGCCACGGCGTTGGCGACCCGGCTGACCACGGCCGCGAATCCGGCACCATCGGGCGCCAGCGCCAGCAGCTGGTCAGCAACCGCGTCCCCGGCTGTCCTGGCCAGGTCATCGCGGAGCCATTTCGCCGTCGCCATTGCCGACGTCACCGCCGGGACACCCGCACCCAGGTACTCCATGGTCTTGAGCGGATAGGCCGTCCGGTTGAACGGCGTGTCGCGATACGGCGTGATGCCGATGTCGATCGCGGCAAGATAGGGCGGCACCTGGGCCGGCGGCACCGGGCCGACGTAGTGCACGTGCTCGCGGTCGATCAGCGCCTTGAAACGCGGGTCCGACCATCCCCGGTTCAGCGGGCCGACGATCAGCATGGCAAAGCCCGCATCCGCGACCGCCACCATCGCATCGAGATCCAGCCGGTCAGAAAGCTGCCCGATCAGCCCGACCACCGGACGCGGGAGGTCGGGTACGTCCGCGGCGGGTCGCACATCACTCAGGTCGGTGACCACGCAGCCCGGGAGCACGACCTGAGGGCTCGCGCCGAGGTCGACCCAGCGGCTGGCCAGCGGCGGCGTCACGCAGATGACCTTGTCCGCCTTGCCGAGCGCACGCCGCTCTTGCGCTTGCTGACGGCTGACCGACAGGCCCATGAGCTCGGCCCCGCCGACATAGTTGTCGGTCCCGTACAGCACATTCAGCACGCCGTCACCCCAGTACCCGAGCATGTCCTCGAGTGAGGTCGAGACCACGACCGGCGGCCGGATCCCCTGCCGGGCCAGCGCGGCTTTCACCTGCCTGCGCACAATCGGGGCGGTCGTCGCCCGTACGACGGGCCGGCTGAGCCCTGGCAGCACGACCGGCGTCAGCCGGGTGAAGTGCTCGTCGATCACCTGGAGACGGGGGCGGAAAATGCGGCCAGAGCCATTGCGTGATCGCGCCCTGGTGGCGGGCGAAATCGGAGGGTCCACGTAGAAGACATGCAAGTGCCGCTTCAGGCACGTCACCATCTGCCGGTCGGCACCAGGAATGCCGTCCCAGGATACGCCGGCAAGCCAGAGCACGTACCGGTCATCTCTGGTCAAGAGTCAGTCCTCTCCGTGGCATTACCTGGCGGTGAGAAAGCCTGGGACCATGCCTATCAATACGCGATTCGCATACGCTACGGCATAGCGTGGTCGGGCAAGTGCCTTTACGAAACCAAGACATTAACGCTTCACATTGCGGTCACCGGAACGCGCATGGCGCGGCTGATGGGCAGATCGTGGCCTGCTGTCGAGCATCGCGCGCAGTGCCTCGGCCCGCATCTCGAAGATGTGCTCGACAGGCCGTGGCTCTCGCGCCCTTGGCCTCAGGGTCATTCCGTTAACGGCCGAGCTGTAGGTCAGCATGCCGAAGCCGGTCTGCATGGGCGCGGTGTAGGCCAGGCTGAAAGCGGGCTGAATGAGCGTAGGCTGCAGGTCGCCTAGGTCGAGTTCCTCGTCGTCGCCGTACTCGGGCTCGGCGGCACGCGGGCGCAGCCCGATAGCCCGGCCGGCCGACGCGTAGGCCCGGCTGATCCGGTCTAGTCGCAGTTTGGCCGCCTGCTGCGCGCTGAGCAGCCCGATGAGCTGCGGGGCGGTCACTGCGACATAGAGGAGGCCGCCGACGGCAAAGCCGACGGCGAGCTGCAGCAGCGGCTGGGCGAACAGCGCCGCGGCCCGGACCGCCACAGTGGCCGCAGCGGCAGCCGCGATGATCGGCGGGAGGATGGCGGACAGCAGCGATCGCAGCCGGATATGCGTAATGCGCTTCAGAAGGAAGACGTAGCACGGCAGGACGATCGGCGTGATCACGACGACGTGTGCGGTAGCTGCGCCGTCAATCCCGTCGTGCTTGACGCCGATGGCCATCGCCGGCACCAGCGCGGCCAGCCAGATCAGCTGCACGACGAGCAGCGACCTGGACCGGCCGAGGCCGGAGACGATGTTGGAGAAGAGCATGCAGATAATGGAAATGCCGCCGTAGAGCGACAGGACGGTCAGCACCCCGGCCGCTGCGGCCCATTTAGCGCCGTAAATGCAGTGGACCAGCTGATGCGCGAATGCGATGCTCAGCGCGCAGATCGGCGCGACAACAACCGCGAGTGCCCTGGCGCCGCTGCTGATCGCGTTCCTGAGAGTCTTTGCATTATTCTTCATCCGCGATATGGCGGGCATCGAGACGCTGCTGATCATCGATCCGAGCAGCGTTACCGGCCACGATGCGATGTTGAACCCGAGGACGTACACGCCGAGGGCTGCGGCCCCCATCAGGTGGCCGACGAACGCGTAGTCGACGTTGAGCAGGACGTAGCCGACGAAGTTGGCCCCGCCC
>JASHUE010000346.1:0-2900 GCA_030040195.1 Streptosporangiaceae bacterium
GGCCGGCAACCGAGGAGATGTTGACCAGGTCGCCGCCGCCGTCGCGCAACTGGGGCAGGAAGACCTCGGTGGCGGTCATGGCGCCGAGCAGGTTTGTCTCGACCATTTGGCGGTACAGGTCGTGCTGCTCAGCGGTGAACGGCCCGCGCGCCATCGCGGCCGCGTTGTTCACCAGGATGTCCGCCCGGCCGAACTCGCGCTGCACGCGCTCGGCCGCCGCAATGAGCGACTCGCGGTCGGTGACGTCGGCCCTGATGGCAAGAGCGTGCTGGCCCAGTTCGCCGGCCAGCGCCTGGATGCGGTCCGCACGGCGAGCCAGCAGCACAACCCGGTGACCGTCGGCCGCGAGCTTGCGGGCGGTCGCCGCGCCGATGCCGGAGGAGGCGCCGGTGATAACCGCGACTCGGTCGTCGTGATCCCCCGCCATCAATGTGCCCGTGTTTCAGCGGTCACTACGACAGATGCACGTAGTCGTAGTCGAACGGCTTGCCGTTGATGCCGTGCCGGGGCGGGGCGATCCAGGCGGCGATCTTGCCGCGCTCGTAGACCGGCTGCATGAGCGAGCGCACGTAGGTCTTGTCCACGTCGGTGGGCAGCCAGGCGCCCTTGCGCAGATCCCACTCCTCCGGGCTCAGCTTCTCCCCGGCCGGGCTGGCCTCGATGCCGGAGAACGCTCCGACCTTCCGGTTGAAGGCACCGTGTGGCAGCGCGAGCCGTTGCGGCAGGCCGGCGTCAGCGAGGATCTTGTTCCACCGATTCACCCCGCTCTGGCAGTCGGCAATGTACTCCCGTCGCAGGTCGGTGTTCAGTCCGATGAGCGCGGTGACCTCGGCCTGCCCGATCCCCCGTCCTCGGTCAGGGCGTCCACCATGATCCCGTCTCCGGTGAGCTTGTGGTCATCGCGGCGCCGGTCCTCCAGCCAGCGGCCCTTCAGCCCGGCGGTGAAGTAGTTCGCGACGTTCGTCGAGGTGTCACCGCCGAACAGGTCAAGCGACACGCTGTAGTGGAAGTTCAGGTACTTCTGGATCACGGGCAGCGAGACCACGCCGAGGCCATCCACGTCATCGGTGTCGTTCTCCACCATGACCTGTGCCGTGCGCTCGACGACCCGGTCGATGCCGGTCGTGCCCACCATCATGTGGTGCGCCTCTTCCTTCAGCATGAACTCGCAGGTCCGGCTCAGCGGGTCGAACGCCGACTCCTTGAGCGTGCCGAGCTGGTACTTGCCGTCGCGGTCGGTGAAGTAGGTGAACATGTAGAACGACAGCCAGTCCGGCGTCTCCTCGTTGAACGCCCCCAGGATCCGCGGCGACTCCAGGCTGCCGGAGGACCGGCGGAGCAACTGGTCCGCCTCCTCGCGGCCGTCCCGCCCGAAATGGGCCTGCAGCAGGTACACCATCGCCCACAGGTGCCGACCCTCCTCCACGTTCACCTGGAACAGGTTGCGCAGGTCGTACAGGCTCGGCGCCGTGGCGCCCAGGTTGCGCTGCTGCTCCACCGACGCGGGCTCAGTGTCACCTTGCACAACGATCAGCCGTCGCAGGTCGGCCCGGTACTCCCCCGGCACCTTCTCCCAGGCCGGCTCGCCCTTGTGCTCGCCGAAGCCGATCATCCGGCCAGGGTCGCGCTCGGCCAGGAAGATGCCCCACCGGTAGTCCCGCATCGGGACGTGCGCGAACTGCGCCCAGCCCTCCCGCCCCACGTTCACCGCGGTACGCAGGTACACGTCCCTGGTCGGCAGGGCCGGGCCCATCGAGTCCCACCAAGAAAGGAAGTTCGGCTGCCACGACTCCAGCGCCCGCTGCAGCCGCCGGTCCTCGTGCAGGCTGACGTTGTTCGGGATCTTCTCGCTGTAATCAGCCGGAGCTGTCATGCCGCAATCCTGCCTTTCCGTTCCGCGGGCTCATTCCCAGCCGACCGCGCCGCTTGCCGCTCACACCCGGTTGCGGTCGAAGCTGGCCCGCTGGCCCGTGCCGTACCTCCGCAGCGCGCCTTCGGGGCCGGCCGCGTTCGGCCGGTTGAAGATCCAGTTCTGCCACGCGGTGAGCCTGCCGAAGATCTTCGTTTCCATGGTCTCCGGGCCGGCGAACCGGTAGTTGGCTTCCATGCCCGTCAGCGCGTCCGGGCTGAAGCTGGAGCGCTCCTCGACCGCGATCCGGACCTCCTCGGCCCAATCGATGTCATCGGGTGCGAACGTGACCAGGCCGAGTTCCGCCGCTTCCGCGGCGAGCAGCGGCGCGCCGGCCCGCTCCCTTGCCTTCGCCACGGACTCCTCGTCACCGGCGAACCGGGTCTCCAGGCGCGTGACTTCGTTCCCCATCAAAAGCGGCCCGAAATTCATGCCACCTAGCACGACGGTGGCCGGGTCCGCGTTCGGGTCTTCATCCTCGAAGACCCCGTCCAGCTGATAGGAGCGGTCGGCGGCGAGAGCCACCTCAAAGAGCGATCCGGCGAAGCAGCTGCCCGGCTCGATCAGGGCGATCAGGCTCCGCGACGTGACGTCCAGCCGCTTGAGCGTCCGCTTCAGGTACTGGATGATCTCGTTCGCCAGCCAGTCGTCCCGGTGGTCAAGCAGCAACTGGTCGTAGGCCAGGACCCGCGCGGGATCACCGTTGGTGCGCAGGATCCACGTGCCGAGCTGCGGCTCGTTCGTGCGCAGGTCCAGGATCAGGTCGTCCAGTTCGCGCGTCATCGCCAGCGGCCAGAACCCGGCGCCCTGAGCGGCGATGCCGGACGGGTCGGCCGGCGGGTCGCCGTCGGGGCCCGCGATCGTGATCTCCGCGACCCCCGCCGCGCGGTCGAGCCGCGCCGACACGTGCGGGTAGCTGACGGCATCGTCCGCGCGCTTCTTGTCCAGCGTAGTGAGCTCGATTCCTGGCGGGCTGGCCGGCCGGGACGAT
>JASHUE010000347.1:0-6704 GCA_030040195.1 Streptosporangiaceae bacterium
AGGCCGTCTGTTCGACCGATGCCGTGGATGCGCTGGACGTCATGGACCTGGTCCACTCGCTCGTCAGCAAGAGCCTGGTTGTCGCCGACCGGACAGCGTCGGGGGTCAGATACCGGATGCTGGAGACGATCAGGCAGTACAGCGCCGAGGAGCTGTTCAGACTGGTGGGCGAGGCAGAAGTCCTGCACATCAGGGACCGGCACGCCGAGTACTACCTGCAGCTGGCGGAGACGACGGCGCCGGAGTTGACCCGGCACCGCCAAGGCGAACGGCTGCGACAGCTCGACCTGGAGTGGGACAACCTGCGATGCGCCGCATCGCGCCTTGAGGCGGCGGGCCGGTCATCCGATGTCTTGCGGCTCGTCGTGGCGCTGGAGCGGTTCATCATGAGCCGCCTGCACTCGGACCTGATCGGCTATTTGCGGCGCGCAATCGACGACTCCGCTGCCGCTCCGAGCCCTCAGCTCGCCAGCGCCCTGGTTACCGGGTCGCGGCTTGTCTCGCTGGGATACCGAAGGGACTCTGCCGAGCTTGCCGTCGCCGCGGCGTATGCGGAGCGCGCCCTGGCCATGGCGCGGGAGCTTGGCGACCGGCGGATCGAGGTGCGAGCCCTCAACGTGCACGCCGACGGGGCGCACCGCGCACGCGACCGAGACGAAGTGCGGCGGCTGGCGGAGGAAGCCGTGGCGCTCGCCCGCGAGATCGGAGACGTTCAGTTGCTGGGCGAGCAGTTGCTCCAGCTAGCGGGCGCGATCCCCGCCGATGAGGAGGCAAGCAGTGTCCGGCACGAGGTGCTGGCGTGCTGCCAGCAGTCCGGCGACGAGCTGATCGCCGCTATCGTGCTGCAACAGCTCTACGGCCAGGAACTGAGGGCAGGCCTGATCGAGGAGGCCAGCTCTCATCTCGAGCAGTCGCTCGCGATTGCCGAGCGGCTCGGCGCGGACATGCTGATGTACTTGGTGCGATGCGACCTCAGCCTCCTGCGGCTGATCCAGGGCCGGTACGAGGAGGCCGCGCCGATGGTGCGCTGGTGCTTGATGGTGGCAAGGCGCGTGGGTATTCGCATCGACGCCTCCGAGCTCCTGCTCGCAGCCGCTTGCTGCGCTGCCTGGCAGGGAGATCACCTGCTGGCGGCCCAGCTGCACGGTGCCGCCGACGCCGATATCGCAGCGGCGGTGGAGGTCGGTGCGATCGGCATGACCGCGGCGGAGCAGGACTTGCGCGAGCGCGCGCACGCCCGGCTGCGGGCGGAACTTGGGGATGCGGCCTACGAGCAGGCTTACGCGGCCGGAGCCACGTTGTCGCCGACGGTGGCGGTGGAACTCGCGCTGCGTCGCGAGGCACCGGCCAGCGCGACGGCCAATTCGGTATAAAGGCGATACTGCCGCGCCACGGTCCCGAGCCCGTAAACCCGTTATAGTGCGGTGCATTCAAGCTAGCCGCTGCCGGCCGGGACGCTAAGCGCGGGCACCGGCTCAAAGGATGGAGTCGAAGTGTTCGAGACGGTAGTCGTGGGCGCCGACGGGTCTGAGACCGCAGCCGAGGCTGTCCGCAAGGCGATCGAGCTGGTCAAGCTGACGGGCGGGCGCCTGCATGTCGTGACCGCCTACCGGCACGAGCAACTGTCGGCGGCGGAGGGCGCCGAGACTCCCGGCGCGCTGGGATCGCGTGACCTGGCCCAGTCAGTCGTGGCCGATCACGTGTCAAGGGCCCGGGCCGCCGGGGTCGGATCTGAGGGTCACGCTATCAGCGGCGATGCGGCGAACGCGATCTGCGACGTGGCCGATGAGGTCGGCGCCGACCTCATCGTCGTCGGCAACAGGGGCATGACCGGCATGCGCCGCGTCCTCGGCAGCGTGCCGAACTCGGTGGCCCATCACGCCCCATGCGATGTCCTGATCGCGTTCACCAGCTGAGCACTGCCGACCTCGTCGCGCACCTGCCCCCACGGGCAGGCGCGCGAGTGGGGGCGGGGCTAAAGCGGGATGTTGCCATGCTGCCCGCGGCTGCAGGGTGCCTCCGCGATCGCTGCCACGATGGCCTGCCTGGTCCTGCTGGGCTCGATCACCTCGTCGACGACGCCGATCGACATGGCCCGCTGCAGGCCGCCGGCCACCTCTTCGTGCTCGGCAGCCAGCTTGGTCTCCAGTTCGTGCCGGTCCTCCGGCGCAGCGGCCGCGAGCACGCGGCGCTTGAGGATGCGGACCGCCGCGACGGCACCCATCACCGCGATTTCCGCGGTCGGCCAGGCGTACACCTTGGTAGCGCCGAGCGCGCGGGAGTTCATCGCGATGTAGGCGCCGCCATAGGACTTGCGGGTTACCAGCGTCACCCGCGGCACGGTGGCCTCGGCGAATGCGTGCAGCAGCTTCGCCCCGCGGCGCACCACACCATCCCACTCCTGGCCCACGCCTGGCAGGTAGCCTGGCACGTCGACCACGACCACCAGCGGTACCCCGAACGCGTCGCACATGCGGACGAACCTGGCTGCCTTCTCCGCCGAGGTGGCGTCGAGACAACCGCCGAGCCGCAACGGGTTGTTAGCGATGACGCCGACGGTGCGGCCGGCCATCCGGCCGAGCGTGGTGACGACGTTGGGCGCCCAGCGCGGGTGCAGTTCGATACCGGGCTCGTCCAGCAGGCCTGCGATGAGAGGGTGCACGTCGTAGGCGCGCTTGGGCGAGTCGGGCAGTAGCGCGCTGAGATCGACGTCGGCGATCTCGCTGACCGGGATCGGGTCGGTGATCTGGTGCCCGAACAGCAGCACCAGGTCGCGGGCCTTGTCATAGGCCTCCGCGTCGGTCGGGGTGACGATGTGCACGACGCCCGAGCGCCGGCTGTGCGGCTCGGGCCCGCCGAGCCGCTCCATGTCGACGTCCTCGCCGGTCACGCTGCGGACGACGTCCGGGCCGGTGACGAAGATGCGGCCCTGATCGGAGAGGATGACCAGGTCGGTGAGGGCGGGGCCGTACGCGGCGCCGCCGGCCGCGGCGCCGAGCACGACCGAGATCTGCGGCACCTTGCCGGAGGCACGCGTCATGGCCGCGAACACAATGCCGACCGCATGCAGGCTCTCGGCTCCCTCAAGCAGCCGGGCGCCGCCGGAGTGCCACAGTCCGATGATGGGGGCGCCCGTCTCGACAGCAACGTCGTAGGCAGCGACGATCTTCAGGCAGCCGTCGATACCGAGGGCCCCGCCCTGAATCCTCGGGTCGCTCGCGAACGCGACCGTGCGCACGCCGCCGATGCTGCCGACGCCGGCGAGGACGCCGCTCTCATCAGGCGGGGCGAACAGCTCGAGGGTGCCGGGGTCGAACAGTGCCTCGAGCCGCGACTGCGGGTCGCGGCCGGCGGCGACCGGAGCCGCGGAAGCCGCGGGAGCAGGCGGGGCTACCGCACCGTTGTGGTTCTGCGTGCCCGCGGCGGATGAGGCAGGTGCGCGGTCGGCGACCTCGGCTGCGGTCCGGTTATCCACGATGGTCACGTCGATCTCCTCAGGGGGGCCAGGAGCATCCTGCTCGGGGGGAACGTTGGGTATGGAAGTCAACGTCAGACTCCGGTGAAGACGAGCGCGACATTGGCGCCGCCGAATCCGAATGAGTTGTTGATGACCGCCATCGGGCCGTCACCACGGGGGGTCAGGTCCTGCGGTTGCGGCGAGATCGTGAGGCCGGCGTCGTCGTCGGGATCCTCGAGGTTGATCGTGGGAGGCGCCACGCGGTCGCGCAGCGCGAGAATGGCCGCGACCGACTCGACCGCGCCGGCGCCGCCGAGCAGATGGCCGGTCATCGACTTGGTCGCCGAGACGACGACGCCGGGCGCCGCCTCCCCGAGGGCTGACGCGATCGCCTGCGCCTCGACGACATCGCCGGCGGGGGTCGAGGTCGCGTGCGCGTTGACGTGCACGACCTGGCTCGGGCTCACGCCCGCGTTGGCGAGCGCGCGGCTGAGCACCAGTCGCAGCCCCTTGCCCTCAGGCTCGGGCTGGGCGATGTGATGGGCATCAGAGGAGTAGCCCACGCCGGCCGCTACCGCGTGCACCCCGGCGCCTCGGGCGGCCGCGTGCTCTGCCGACTCCAGCACCACCATCCCGGCGCCCTCGCCCAGCACGAATCCATCCCGGCCCTTGTCAAACGGTCGGGATGCCCGCTCCGGCTCGTCGTTCCTGGTCGACAGGGCCCGCATCGCGGCAAACGCGGCGATGTTGAGCTGGATGATCGCGGCCTCGGTCCCGCCGGCCAGAACCACATCGGCGCGCCCGGACCGAATCATGTCCATCGCGTATCCGATCGCCTCGGCGCCGGACGCACACGCGCTCACGGTCGTGTGCACGCCCGCCCTGGCGCCGAGTTCGATCGCGATCCAGCCAGCCGCGCCGTTGGGCATCAGCATTGGCACGGTGAACGGGGACAGCCGCTGCCAGCCCTTGTCCTTCAGCGTGTCGTAGGCCGACAACGTGGACGCGACGCCGCCGATGCCGCTCGACACGACGACGCCGAGCCGCTCGGGGTCGACCTCAGGCGACCCCGCGTCGGCCCAGGCCTCGCGGGCAGCAACGAGCGCGAACTGCTCGCAGCGATCCAGACGGCGGGACTGCACCCGGTCGATCAGCGTCGCCGGATCGGCCGCGGCCCAGGCCGCGATCCTGGCCGGCAACTCCGCCGCCCAGTCGTCCGTCAGCTGCCGCACGCCGCTGCGGCCAGCCTTGACCGCCTCCCAGGTGCTGGGCACATCGGCCCCTACCGGGGTAATGGCGCCAAGGCCGGTGACGACGACGCGCGTCCGGTCTGTTCCCACTGTCCTTCTGCTCCTTGAATCGGGGATGACGCGCCGGACCTCGGCGTCCAGGCGGCATCGGACATGCTCGGCTCCCGGTCAGACCCGGCGCTCGTTAAACCCGGCGCGGACTGCTCAGGCGATCAGGCCGAGACCTCGGCGCGGCGGACGTAGTCGATGACGTCCTGCACCGTCTTCAGGTCCTTCAGCTGGTCGTCCGGGATCTCGACGCCGAACTTGTCCTGTGCCGCCACGGCGATCTCGACCATCGACAGGGAGTCGATGTCGAGGTCGTCGACGAAGGTCTTCTCCGGCGTCACGTCTTCTGCCGGAACGCCGGCGACCTCGTCGATGATCTCGCCGAGACCTGCGAGGATTTCCTGCTCCGTCATGGCCATGGACTCTGTTCTCCTTCTGCGGATTTCGCACTTTTTCTTGGTGGCAACTCGTCCCCGATGGGGGCGGGGGTCAGGGTACCGTGATCACCTGCGCGGCGTAGCACATGCCCGCGCCGAAGCCGACTAGCAGCGCGTGTGAACCTGAGGGGATCTCGCCGCGCTCGATCATGCGCGACAGCGCCAGCGGGATCGACGCCGACGAGGTGTTGCCCGCGGTCACGATGTCGCTGGCGACGATGGCCTGAGGCGCGCCGAGCTTGCGGGCGATGGCCTCCACGATCCGCAGGTTGGCCTGGTGCGGGATGAAAGCAGCGAGTTCGGTCGGATCAACCCCGGCCTTCTCGCACGCCTTGAGGGCAATCGGTGCCAGGGCCGTCGTGGCCCAGCGGAAGACCGCCTGACCTTCCTGGAAGATGAACGAGTCCCGGTCCTTGATGTAGATCTTGTCGGCCAGGTCACCATCGCTGCCCCACAGGACCGGGCCGATGCCCGGCGCATCGGCGGGATCGGCGACCGGCCCGACGATTGCGGCTCCGGCGCCATCGGCGAAGATGATGCAGGTGGACCGGTCGGTCCAGTCGACCCACTGCGAAAGTTTCTCCGCCCCGATCACCAGCACGTTCCTGGCCGTACCGGTCCGCACGGCGTCGGCGGCATTGGCCAGCGCGTAGCAAAATCCTGCGCAGGCCGCGTTCAGGTCGTAGGCGCCGGGCGCGAGAATGCCGAGCCGCCTGGCCACCGACGCCGCCACGTTGGGGATCTGGACCTCCGGCGTGCAGGTGGCCACGATCACCAGGTCGATGTCCGCCGGGGACAGGCCACTGCCGGCCAGCGCCTTGCCTCCCGCCTGCACGGCCATATCGGTCACGGTCTCGTCCGGACCAGCAATCCGGCGGCTGGCGATGCCGACCCGGCTGCGGATCCACTCGTCGCTGGTCTCCACGGTCCGCGTGAGCTCGTCGTTGGTGACGACCCTGGCGGGCTGGTAACCGCCGAAAGCCAGCACGCGTGCGGCCGGGTGACCTTCGGTGAGTCGCATGTTTCCTGCTGCCTTTCGCCAGTAGTTATCTCGCGTGGCCCCTCGGGCCCTAGCTGTCTTGCTGTGTGGTTGTCGCTCGAGCTTCCCTCCGCGGTCAGCGCTAATCGGCCAGTGGCGGCTGCAGCCGGACTAGCGGCTGCCCGGCGCTCACCGGGTCACCGTCCTCGACGAGCCACTCGATCACCGTCGCGGGGAAGTCCGGCGCGACCGTGTGACTGCCACCGCGCATCTCCACGCACCCGAGGTCGGCACCTTGCCCGACCGCGGTGCCAGGGGCGGCCGACTCCGGGTGGCCGGCGGGGGCGCGGAAGATGCCGGCCAGCGGCGCGACCAGAAGGCGCCAGTCGGGGGCGTGGCTGTCGGCGTGGCTGTCCGCGTGCTCGGCCACCAGCGCCTGGGCGGCGGGCAGGTCATCGGGAGTCTTGAGGGCGACGAGTTGCACGCCCTTGAGAGCGCGCTTGGCCAGCCCGGTGAGCGTTCCGGCCGGCGGA
>JASHUE010000029.1:0-9932 GCA_030040195.1 Streptosporangiaceae bacterium
ACAGCGTGACGTGCTGGTTCCGGATCAGGTCCAGGTACTCATAACCCTGGCCGCAGATGAAGTACAGGCCCATCAGGAAGGAGAGCACGTACCACTCGCGCAGGCCCCACTCCCAGAACCTGAAGATCGAGCGCCGGCGCCGCAGCTGGTGGCGCTCCACGGCGAACACGCCCATCTGGCAGGTGACGCTGGACAGCAGCAGCACGATCGTGTTCGCCGAGGCCAGGGCCAGGTCGAGGTGCGCCTTGGGCCAGGGCTGACCCATGCCCTTGTCGACCGAGCGGATCGTGAAGTACATGGCGAAAAGCGCCGCGAAGAACATCAGCTCGGAAGACAGCCAGATGATCGTGCCCACGCTGACGAGGTTGGGTCTGCTCGCGGTAGGGCGCGGAGCAACCTCAGTAGATGCTGTCACCACGGGGCCATTATTACGACACCGCGTAGGCGTGCGTAGGCCGACCCCCCAGGTCGGTAGCATCCTTTGCCATGAAGGTTGTCGTGTATAGCCATGATGCTGACACTCGGGGCAGAGTGCGCCTTGCGATCGGCCGCCGCCCGGCCCCTGACGTGCCCGAGGCTGAGATCATTGAGGTAGCCACCGAGCCCATGCTGTTCCGGCTGCTGGACGCCGGTGGCGTCGATGTCATGGTGCTGGACGGGGAGGCCCAGCCTGCGGGCGGGATGGGCGTCTGCCGGCAGGCCAAGGACGAGATCCATGACTGCCCGCCAGTGCTCCTGATCATCGGCAGGCCCGACGACGGCTGGCTCGCCACCTGGTCTCGTGCCGACGCGGTTGTCAGCCACCCGATTGACCCGGTCGCCCTGGCCAGGGCCCTGGCCGGCCTGATGCGCGAGCGCGGGGCTGACCCTGAAGCCGTTCACGACCACGCCTGAGGCCGCACGCCAAGGCGGCGCGAGCCCGGGCTTTTAGCCTTCAGAATGGGAACGAGGTCGCGCTCCCGCGAACCTGCTCCGCCCGCCCGACCGGATCGAGGTGGCCGTTCAATGGACGCGCGTACAACCTGGCCAGCCCTGCTTGGCGCGCTGCTACGGGGCGAATCGCTGTCCGCAGAAGAGGCCGCCTGGGCGATGAACGAGATCATGGAGGGCGCCGCGACGCCGGCCCAGATCGCCGGGTTCGGCGTGGCCCTGCGGATGAAGGGCGAGACGCCGGCCGAGATGACCGGCCTGGCCCAGGCCATGCTCGAGCATGCCGCCCCGATCTCGGTTCCCGGCCGGGTCGTGGACCTGGTTGGCACCGGGGGCGACACCGCCAGGACCGTGAATATTTCCACGATGGGCACGATCGCGGCCGCGGCGGCGGGCGCCCGGATGGTCAAGCACGGGAACCGGGCTGCCTCGTCGGCCTGCGGCACCGCTGACGTGCTCGAGGCCCTGGGCGTCATCATCGATCTGCCGCCGGCCGCGACCGAGCAGCTAGTGGCAGAGGTGGGCGCGGGCTTCCTGTTCGCCGCGCTCTATCACCCGGCGTTGCGGCACACCGCCGTGCCGCGCCGCGAGCTCGGCGTGCCGACCGTGTTCAACTTCCTGGGCCCGCTGGCCAACCCGGCGCGCCCGAAGGCGATGGCCGTCGGGGTGGCCGATCCCCGGATGGGACCGATCCTGGCCGGAGTGCTCGCCGGGCGCGGCTGTTCGGCCCTGGTCTTTCATGGTGACGACGGCCTGGACGAGCTGACGACGACCGCGCCGTCGACCGTCTGGATCGTGCACGACGGGCAGGTCAGCCAGACCGCCCTGGACCCGGCCGACCTCGGCATTGCCCGGTCGGCGCCGGCCGACCTCAAGGGCGGCGGCCCCGACCACAACGCCGAGGTGGTGCGGGCCTTCGTGGCCGGCCGGCCGGGACCGGTGCGGGACATTGTGCTGCTGAACGCGGCGGCGGCCCTGGCCGCCGACGCTGGGGTGGCGGGTCCCGAGGCGCTTGTTCAGGGGCTGGCGGACGGCTACCGCCGGGCGGCGGCAGCGGTGGACTCGGGCGCTGCCGCCGACCTGCTCGAGCGCTGGATCGCGGCCAGCAAGCGCCTGGCTCCCAAAATGTGATCAGGTCGGTCGCCCGGCCCTAAGGCTCGGCCAGGCCGATCGCGAACGCCGCCTCCAGGTCGTGGCGCGAGTAGGTGCGGAACGCGATGTGCGTCTCGGTGTGGGTCACGCCTGGCACCTTGTTCAGGTTGCCGGGGATCACGTCGCTGAGTTCCTCGTGGCCGCGGACCCTGACCATGGCAACCAGATCGAACTCGCCCGTGACCGAGTAGACCTCGCTGACCTGCGGGATCTGCGCGATCGCCTCCGCGGTCTCGGGAATGCTGGTGACGTCGCATTTGATCAGCACGATTGCGGTGACCACGATGTCCTCCTCGGGGAGCACGGGCCTGGAGCGGCTGCCGCCTGAGCCGCGCGAGCCAGCGTACCCACGGGGGCCCCGCCAGCCGCGCACCCCCAGAAAAATAGACCGTGGGACAGCCGTAATGCCACCCCAGGAGGGTCCGGTCAGGAGGCGATGCGGAGCAGCGCTCGGTCGGCGGGAGCCTGGCCGCCCGCCGCGACCTCGAGGAGGCCAGCCAGCACGCCCACCGTCGCCTTAGCGTCGGCCAGCGCCCGGTGACACGGCGCCGTCCGGGTCTGGAAGTGGCCCGCCAGCGTCGCGAGCCTGCAGTCGGGCACGTCCTCCGGTCCCAGCAGCAGCCGCGCCAGCACGGCGGTATCGATCACCGCGGTCGGCGGCCAGCGAACCCCGGCGGCCGCGCAGGCCGCGGTCAGGAAGCCGAGGTCGAAGGGCGCGTTGTGGGCCACGAGCACGCAGCCCTTGGCAAACGCCAGGAACGCGGTCATCGCCGCGTAGATGGAGGGTGCCCGGCTGACCATCGCGTCGGTGATCCCGGTCAACTCGCAGATCTCGGCCGGGATCGGGCTGTACAGCCTGACTAGGGAGGAGAACTCACCTGTCACCTCGCCGCCGTTCAGCCGGACCGCCCCGATCTCGGTGATCGCCGCGTCGGCTGGCAGCCAGCCGGTGGTTTCCACGTCCACGACGACGAGGTCGTACTCTGCGAGCGCTCCTGCCACGACACTCACGCTAGGCCGGGGTGCCGACAGTCCGGCTCAGGCGCGCCGGCCGGCCGGCGCCATCGGTCCCGGCTGCCGCCGGGCCCGGCTCCTCGTGCTGGCCCTGCGGGCCGGCCGGGGTGACACCTCGTTCCCGCCATAAACCTGAGGCCTGCGTGACGGCTGCTTGCGAATGGCGACGGCGAACGTTATGAGGTTGTTATAGCAATACCGGTCTGCCGGGCCCGCAACTTCGTCCGCGAGAATGCGCGAAGCGGTTGAATCTACCCTGCGACTTTCACTAGTGTCACTGCCGAGCCGACCGCTCACCAGCCGTCAGCTAGGCGGCGGCGGTTGGCCGAGCCGAATCTCCCACGGCCGGCGGCCAGTCGGCCGGAGAACCGGGGACCCAACGGATTGGCGCTCACGTTGGTGCCGCCAGGGGTGAATCGGTCTGGCTGGCCAGTTATCGGCTAGCACGAGGCCGTAGGGCCGTCTTCCACCGCCCGAACCCGTCAGCTGACCCGGTAGGCCGACAGTGGAAGAAGGAGCGTGCCACGCCGGTGCATACGCCGAAGTCGGTGCACAAAGTCGGGAGGCAAGGTATCGCGGTCGGGGGGGCCGCCATCATGGGAGCGGGGCTACTGCTTGCCGTCACTGGCAGCGCGGCGGCCGCGCCCACGCCCACACTCTCCCAGGCCGAGCACCGGGTCACGGTGATCGAGACCAAGCTCGGGCAGCTCGACCAGCAATATGACGCCGTCCAGGTGCAGCTGGCCTCCACGAAGCAGCGGCTGAAGCTGGTGCAAAGGCAGCTCAGCGTTTACGGCGCGCAGTTCGCGGTCCTTCGGGAAGAGATCACCAGGATCGCGGTGGCCGACTACATGGGTGGCAGCATCAATACCTCGATCACGATGCTGACCGACGGCAACGCGCAGGAGATCCTGGACAGGTCCTCGATGCTCCAGGAACTGTCGGCGACCAACGACGCGGAGATCAATGCGTTCCTGGCCGCGGCCAGGCAGCTGGAGAGCACCCTGGAGATCGAGCAGCGGACCATCATCGGCATCAAGCAGCTCGCCGCCAACCTCCGGCAGCGGGTCCAGGCGATGAACAGGTTGTCCCGCCAGGAGCAGCAGCTCGTCGCTGAGCTCACGCCGGCCGAGCAGGCCGCCACCGGCACCGGCGAGTCGGGCACCAGCCCGGTGGCGGATCCGATCGCCACCACCACTCAGGCCGGGAAGGCGGTGAAGTACGCCTACGACCAGATCGGCTGCCCGTACGTGTACGGCGGCACCGGACCGTGCCCGGACGGCTTCGACTGCTCGGGGCTGACGATGATGTCCTGGGCGGCCGCCGGCGTCTCCATCCCGCGGACCAGTGAGGAGCAGTGGGCTGACCTGGCGCCGGTCAGCCTGAACGACCTGCAGCCCGGCGACATCCTGGTATTCCTTGACGGTGGCCACGTCGGGTTGTACGTGGGCAACAACCAGCTGATTCAGTCGCCTCAACCTGGGCAGGACGTCCAGCTCGTAGCGTTTACGGGCTGGTTCCGCCAGAACGTGAACGGCGCCGTCCGGCCGTGAGCCGCGGGCGGCCGGGCGGCGACTCCCAGGTAGGCTCAGATCTTCAGTCGCCGCCCCGCCATTTGCGGCGGCATCGGGGGAAGCCTGAATGACGAAGGTTCTGATCGTCACGAACGACTACCCGCCGCGTCGCGGCGGGATCCAGTCGTTCGTGCACGCGCTGGCCTGTCGGCTCCCCGCCGATGGCGTGGTCGTGTACGCGCCCGCCTGGGACGGAGCTGCGGAGTTCGACGCCAGGCAGCAATTCCCGGTCATCCGCCATCCTGGCTCGCTGATGCTGCCGGTGCCCGGGGTCAGGGACCGGGCCAGAGCGCTGCTGGCCGACCACGGCTGCGACACGGTCGTGTTCGGCGCGGCCGCGCCGCTCGGACTGCTCGCGCCGAGCCTGCGCCAGGCCGGTGCCCGGCGCCTGGTGGCGATCACCCACGGGCACGAAGCCGGCTGGGCCGCGCTGCCGGGGGCCAGAGGGCTGCTGCGGCGGATCGGCGACGAGGTCGACGTCGTTACCTATCTGGCCGAGTACTTCCGGGTCCGGCTGGCCAGGGTGCTCTCGCCCGCGGCCGCGGCCCGGATGGAGCGGCTGGCGCCCGGCGTCGACCCGGCCGAGTTCAGGCCGGGAGCGGGCGGAACCGAGGTCCGCAAGCGGCTCGGGATCGAGCCGGAACGGCCGGTGGTGGCCTGCATTTCCCGGATGGTGCCGCGCAAGGGACAGGACACGCTGATCCGGGCCTGGCCGCGAGTGCTGGCCGGCTCGTCCGCCACCGGCCTGCCTGGCCCGCTGCTCATGCTGGTCAGCGATGGCCCCTACCGGTCGCAGCTTGAGCGCCTCGCGGCGAGGACGGGCGTGGCCGACTCGGTGCTGTTCACCGGCGCGGTCGGCTGGGATGAGCTGCCCGCCTACTACGACGCGGGCGACATATTCGCCATGCCATGCCGGACGCGGCGGGGCGGGCTCGACGTGGAAGGCCTCGGAATCGTCTACCTGGAGGCGTCCGCGGTCGGCCTGCCGGTCGTTGGCGGGGACTCAGGCGGCGCGCCGGACGCGATCCAGGACGGCGAGACCGGCTATGTCGTGCCCGGGCGGAGCGTAGAGGCTGTGGCCGACCGGATCACTCAGCTGCTCGCCGACCCGGCCGGGGCCGCAGCCATGGGTCACAAGGGGCAGGCGTGGGTCGAGCGCGAGTGGGCCTGGGACCTGGTCGCCGAGCGATTCCAGCACATCCTGTCCGGCTGAGATCACTTGGCGTAGAGGGCGTCGATGTCGGCCGAGAAGTCCTTGGCCACTATGGACCGCTTCACCTTGAGCGACGGCGTGAGATAGCCATTGTCGGTGGTGAAGTCGACGGTCAGGACGCGGAACCTCCGGATCGACTCGGCCCTGGAGACTGCCTTGTTCGCGTCGTCCACTGCGGCCTGGAGGTCGGCGAGCAGATTGGGGTCGTTCGCGAGGTCGGCCGGGGTCGCGCTCTCCGGCTTGCCGTGCTGCTTCTTCCAGTGCTCGAGAGCCTCGGGGTCGAGCGTGATCAGGCAGGCGATGAACGGCTCGCCGTCTCCGACCACCATGCACTGGCTCACCAGCGGGTGGGCCCGCAGCCGGTCTTCGAGCACCGCGGGCGCGACGTTCTTGCCCCCCGCGGTGACGATGAGTTCCTTCTTGCGTCCGGTCACCTGCAGGAAGCCCTCGTCATCCAGCGAGCCGAGATCGCCGGTATGCAGCCAGCCGTCAGCGTCGAGGGCCTCGGCGGTCGCCTCGGGATTGTGCCAGTAAGCGCCGAAGATCATGCTGCCCCTGAGCAGGATCTCGCCGTCGTCGGCAATCTTCGCGCTCACGCCGGGAACGGGCTGGCCAACCGTGCCGACCTTGTTCCGGCCCGGCTTGTTCACGGTGGCGGCCGCCGACGTCTCGGTCATGCCGTATCCCTCGAGCACGGTGAGGCCGGCCCCGCGGAAGAAGTGACCGAGCCGTTCGCCGAGCGGCGCGCCGCCGGAGACCGCGTACGCCACCTTGCCGCCGACCGCGGCCCGGAGCTTGCCGTACACCAGGTGGTCGAAGACGACATGGCGCAGGCGCAGCCCGGGACCGGGCGCGTTGCCCGTGGACTTGGCCTGGCTGACCGCGACCGCGGTGCGGGCGGCGGCGGCGAAGATCTTCGCCTTGACCGGGCTGGCCGACGCGGTCTGCTGGGCGGTGTTATAGACCTTCTCGAACACCCTGGGTACGGCCAGCAGGAACGTGGGCTGAAACTCGGGCAGGCCCTTGGCGAGCGTGGAGGAGTCAGGCCAGTGGCCAAGGACCGCGCCTGACTCCAGGCAGCCGATCTCGATGACGCGGGCGAAGACGTGCGCCAGCGGCATGAACAGCAGAGTCGAGCTCCCCGGCTCCTGGAAGAGCTCCTCCAGGGGGCCGTCGATGGCGTTGCGGACGGCGGACAGCAGGTTGCGATGGGTGAGTTCGCAGCCCTTGGGGCGGCCGGTGGTGCCCGAGGTATAGATGATCGTGGCGAGGTCCCCGGCCGACCTGGCGGCGCGGGCAGAGTGCAACTGCTCGTCCGTCACCGGGCCGCCGGCCGCCGCCAGGTCGTCGAGCTTGTCGATCCGCCACAGGTGGGCTAGGTCGGGCAGCCGGTCGCGGAGGCCGGAAATGATCTGCTCGTGGGTGTCGGTCTCGGCGAAGGCAGCCTTGGCGCCGGAGTCGCCCAGGATCCACTCCACCTGTTCGGCCGAGGAGGTCTCGTACACCGGCACGGTGACGGCACCGGCGATCCAGATGGCGTAATCAGCGACGGTCCACTCATAGCGGGTGTGCGACATCAGGCCCACGCGGTCGCCAGGCCCGATCCCGGCCGCGATCAGCGCGCGGGCCAGGGCCGTCACCTGGTCGCGGAACTGGCCGGCGGTCACGTCCGACCAGATGCCGTCGTCAGATCGCCTGCGGATCACAACCTGGCCGGGCGTGACGTCGGCCCGGCTGAACACGACATCGGTCAGCGAGGCGTCGTCCGGCACTGCGATCAGAGCCGGGATTCCGTATTCGAGCACGCCGCCTCCATGGACTGCCACGTTCCCAAACTGATCTTCTAGGACGTTATATCGCCACCCGGCCGGCGCCTAGTCAGGCGGGCTGGGCGCGGGTGCCGGACTTTGCCTACTGTAGGTGGAATGCGGGTCCACGTGGTCAGCGACGTGCACGGGCGGGCCGATGCGCTGGGCAGATCCGCAGACGGCGCCGACGCGCTGATATGCCTCGGGGACCTGCTGTTGTTCATCGACTATGCGGACCACAGCCAGGGCATATTTCCCGGCTTGTTTGGCGCGGACAAGGCCCGCGAGCTGGTTGAGTTGCGCACGGCGCTGCGATTCGAGGACGCCAGGACGATGTCCGCCGCGCTGTGGGCCGGGCTCGGCGGCGATCCGCGCCAGCACATCGAGACGGCGGTGGCCAGGCAATATGCCGAGCTGTTCGCCGTGATGCCGGTCCCGGCCTATCTGACCTACGGGAACGTCGACATTCCGCGGCACTGGGATGAGCACATCCGGGCGGGTCAGCAGGTACTGGACGGCGAGCGGATCGAGCTGGACGGCCGCACGTTCGGTTTCGTGGGCGGAGGGCTGCGCACCGCGTACCGGACGCCTAACGAGCTTGACGACGCTGCATTCGATGCCAAGGTCGCGGCGGTCGGGGACGTGGATGTGCTGTGCTCGCACATCCCGCCCGCGGTGCCTGACCTCCTGTACGACACGGTGGCCCACCGGATGGAGCGCGGCAGCGAGGCGCTGCTGATGCTGATCAAGCGAACGCAACCGCGGTACGCCCTGTTCGGTCACGTGCACCAGCCGCTGCAGAGCCGCATCCGCATCGGCCGGACCGAGTGCATTAACGTCGGCCATTTCCGGGCCACGGGCCGGCCGTACGTTTTGCAGTGGTAGCCGGGTAGCGCCTTAGCCTGGGTCGTCCGTTGGGCGGGCGCCAGAGGGTACGCTCCGGTCATGGCCGACAGAACCAGCTCCAGCATCACGATGTCCGCGCCCCGCGCGACCGTGATGGGGGTGATCGCCGATTTCGCGGCCTATCCTGAGTGGGCGACCGGGGTAAGTAGTGCGGAGGTCGTGGAGGAGGGGCCTGACTCCCGTCCGCGACGGGTCCGGTTTGTCCTCAATGCCGGGGTGATCAAGGACAGCTACGTGCTGGCCTACCAGTGGGACGGCGATACGTCCGTCCGGTGGACGCTGGCCGAGCCGGGCTCGATGGTGACGGAGATGTCCGGTGCCTACCTGCTGGCCGACGACGGGCCCGGGACGAGGGTGAGCTACGAGCTAGCTGTCGGGACTCGGGTGCCGATGCTCGGGCTGCTCAAGCGGCGGGCCGAGAAAACGATCATTGACACGGCACTCAGGGGCCTGAAAGCGCGGACCGACGAAGCCGGCCAGCAAGGGCACAATCAGTACGGGCAGGGACGGTGACAGCGATGACGGAGCAGGGTGGAGACGGCGCGAGGGACGACCGCGATCAGAACCGCCGCGCGAACGGCTCCTCGGGCTCCTCGGGCTCCTCGGGCTCGTCTGGCTCTTCGCGCTCGTGTGGCTCTCCCGGCTCTTCGGGTGCGTCGGGCTCTTCCGGCGCGTCCAGGTCCAGGCCCAGGCAGGCGGGGCGCCAGTCCAGGCCGCGACAGGGCGGCCCGGCCGGCCAGGCCAGCGACATGCTGAGCGACTTCCAGCGCTGGCTGATCCGCTCGAGTGCGAGGAACATGCGCAAGGAGATCGGTGGCCAGGTTCGCCGCACCCTCGGCGGGCGCACCGAGCAGGGGAACGTCTGGGACGTAGCCACGACCGAGATACCGCCCGAGGTCGGGGAGTCGCCAGAGTGTCAGTGGTGCCCGATCTGCCGGGCCGCCCGGGCCATGCGTGAGTCCAACTCCAGCCTGAGCGATCACCTGTCGACGGCCGGAGATGTCGTGGGGTCGGCTGTCCAGGAGGCGCTGAAGGCGTTTGACTCAGTGCTCACCCGCAGCAGCGGTGCGGCCAGGTCGTGGCCGGACGAAACCGATGGCCGGGCCGAGACTCCCGACAACTGGTCGGCCGCGCGCGACGCGTGGGCGGCCGAGCATGGCGCTAGGATCCCGGAACACGGCGCCTGGACTGAGCGGCCCGGCACTGGGTCGGCGGAGCCCGGCCACCGGGCGGCGCCCGCCGATAGCGCGGATCTGGCCGGGCAAGATGTGACCGACGAGCCGGACGGATCGGATGAGCCTGACGATCGGGGTTGACGTCGGCGGCACCAAGGTT
>JASHUE010000348.1:0-4868 GCA_030040195.1 Streptosporangiaceae bacterium
TCCATCAGCGGCATGACTGCTCGCTGCAGCTTGGCGGCAGCGACCAGTGGGGGAACCTGGTTTCCGGCGTCGACCTCATCCGCCGGGTGACCGGCGACTCGGTGCATGCGCTGGCCACGCCGCTGATCACCAAGCCCGATGGCACCAAGTACGGCAAGACCGAGGGCGAGGCGGTATGGCTCAGCCCTGAGCTGATGACCCCCTACGCCTTCTACCAGTTCTGGATCAACCGCACCGATGCGGAGATGCCCGGCCTGCTGCGGGTGTTCTCGTTCCGGTCGCACGCCGAGATCGAGGAACTGGAGCGCGAAGTCGTCTCGCGGCCGGCCGCGCGGCGGGCCCAGCGGCTGCTGGCCGAAGAGCTGACGGCGCTGGTGCACGGAGAGGCCGAGCTGGCCGGGGTGCAGGCCGCCAGTCAGGCCCTGTTCGGCCAGGGCGACCTGGCCGCGCTGGATGACCTCACGCTGGCCGCGGCCATCGCCGAGGTGCCGACCGCCGAAGTCCCGCTTGGCGCGGGCGGCTCGCTTCCGGCGGTCGCGGAGCTGATGGCCGCCTGCGGGATCGTCCCTAGCAGGTCCGCCGCCAGGCGCGCTATCGCTGAGGGCGGCGCCTACCTGAACAACGCGAAGGTGACCGCCGAGGAGGCCGCGCCGTCGGAGGCGGACCTGCTGCACGGCCGGTTCCTGATCCTGCGCCGGGGGAAGCGCACCGTCGGCGCCGTCGTGGTTCGCCAGGTCTAGTCGGCGTCTGCCGACCCGGCCAGTGCGGGCGCTGCGGAAGGTCACCCGCTACCAGCAAGCAGGTTGGGCAGCGGACCAGCTGCAGGACGATTCGCGGCTCTTTTCATCGGAGATCAGTTGGCGGCATCCTCTGAGGGTGGCACTGAAGTCTGTAGTCGCTATGAGCTGTCTGCTGGTGATCTGCCTGAGCGCAGCGTGCGGGTCGGCAGTGTCTGCTGCGTCTTCGACTCCACCTGCCACTATCAAGCCTTCGACTTCGGCTGCGGCGCCGGTTCATACCCCAGCTCTTCCACCGCCGAAGACGGCCCCTCCCGTGATGGCTCCGGCCCCCGCCGCCGCACCGGGATCCTCGGCAAGGGCCTCGCCGCCCAGCGCCTACGTCGACGTCTCGGTGGCGACGGTCTGGACCGCGCCGACGAGCCCGCGGCCGGTCGATTATCCGGCCCTCACCAATCCCGTCAATATCCCGCGCTGGCTCAGTGACATGTCGCTGGCTGACAAGCTCGGCCTCACCAGTGACAACCTGACCCAGACCCAGGCGCTGTATAGCAACCGGGTCTACATCCTCGGCAGGCAGGCGGGTTGGGACGAGGTAGCGGTGCCGGGACAGCCCACGCCCAAGAACCCGCTTGGCTATCCGGGCTGGATTCCGAGCGTGCAGCTCACCGCTGGCCGCGGGTTCGCGGCGCTGCAGCGCCACCGGCCTTTTGCCCTCGTCCAGGCGCCGATCGCATGGCTGTATGACAACTCCGCGCTGACGCGGGAGGACATGCAGATCAGCGCCAACACACGGCTGCCGGTGCTGGCCCGCGCCGCCGGGGCGATCCTTGTCGCAACGCCCGACGGCGGCACCAAATGGCTGTCCGCCCGCGACGCAGCCGTTTACCGGTCGGCTAGTGACATTCCGTACCCTACGGGTGCCAGCCTGGTGGCCTACGCCAAGCGGTTCCTGCACACGCCGTATCTGTGGGCCGGGCGCTCCGGGTTCGCGTTCGACTGCTCGGGCTTCACCTCCACCATCTACCAGGTGAACGGCATCACCATTCCCCGCGACGCCAGCGCCCAGGCGCAGTACGGGGGCGGCCGTATGGTCAGCAAGAACGATCTGCAGGCCGGCGACCTGCTGTTTTACGCCTCCAGCCAGGACCCGAGCTCGATCTACCACGTTGCCATGTACATCGGGCACCAGCAGATGATCGAGGCTTACGACGCCGCCACGCCCGTGCGGATCACCGCCGTCCGCTTCGGCACGGAGTACTGGGGAGCCGAGCGCTTCCTGCGCCCGCGGCCCACGGGGCGCCAGAGGACTGCGACCGACTCACTAGCTCCCGCTCCGCCACAGGAAGGGGTGCCGGTAACACAGGACCCGGCCCCGCGCGCGCTGGGGCATGGGTGGTCGTCAGCGTGGCTGGAATGGGTTGACGGTGGGCCGGCTGCTAGCTTGCCTCGCCGCGTCGAGGGGTTGTGAAAGCATTGGAGGATTCGCGGCTTTCACCGAAGAACAGTTCGCGGCATCCTCCAAGAGCGCGAGCGAAGGCTGTCGTCGCTGTGAGCTGTCTGCTGGTGACCTGCCTGAGCGCAGCCTGCGGGCCCACGGCGCCTTCTGCGTTTTCAACTCCGCCAGCCGCTATCAGGACCGCGGCGCCGGTTGCCACCGCCGCCGTTCTGCCGCCGGTGACGGCCCGTCCGGTCACAGCCCCGGCCACGGCGTCGCGGTGCCCGCAGTACCCGGCGGCGACCTACGGCATCGACCCGAACCAGGTGGCCGACACCGGAGGCGGTGCCCAGCTGGTCACCGTCGTCGCTCCCTCGGCGGTGAGCTGGACCGGGATTTTCGTGGCCTGGTCCCGGGGAGTCAGCGGGTGCTGGAGCCCGGTGTCGTTTGCCGGGCAGCCCGCGCAGCCGTTCCGGGCCCAGACGGGCCACGGCGGGCTGCTGCCATTCGCACGGCGCGTGCCCGGCGACTGGGCCACCCCCACCGGCCTGTTCCCGTTTGGCACGATCATCTATGGCAACTCGCCCGTGAGCCCGACCACCCACTACCCCTACCACCACCTGGTGTGTGGTGATTGGTGGGACGAGCAGCCTGGCAGCCCGGCATATGACACATTCCAGCATGTGCCCTGCGGGATCACCCCGCCATACGGCGACGATTCCGAAGCCCTCTGGACTGAGATCCAGCCCTACCAGCACTTCATCGACATCAAAATGCCCAGCCCCCCCGACCATGGAGCCGGCATCTTCCTCCACGACGACATGCCCGAGGGGTACACCGAAGGCTGCGTCGCCCTGCCCGATGCTGAGCTTGACACCGTGCTCGGGTGGCTGAACCCCGCCGACCTGCCGCACATCCTTGTCACCGTCGGCTGACCTCCGGATTCCCGGCCCTGATTCCCGGTGGGCCTAGACACCCTCGCCGGGAGCCCGCTGCCTCACCCGCGTCACCCGCACCCCGATGCCTGGTCGTCAGGCCAGTCATCAGGACCCGAGGACAACGACCGCAGGGCCCACTCCCAAGCGTCGTCGGCCAGGATGGCAAACTCGCCACCGCGGGCAGACCGGACGTCCGTTGGAGCGCTGGGGTCTGCGAGGCAAGACAACCACCTGGGCAATGCAGTACGGGCGCAGGCGACGGGCATCGTCACTCTGCTACAGGCATTCGCTGCCGAGGTGAATATAGCGGCTGTTGGCTGCATTCCGGTCAACCCTGTTCCTGTGCACCCGGACGCCTGGCACGGGTCACTGCAGCGTCGTACTGATCCGCTGTTACCTTCAGTATGCGCATGAGATCGCCGAGGACTTCCCTGCTCATGTTCACCCGGCCATAGACAGCGACCTTTAACGCGCTCGCTCCCAGCGCGGCGACCCGCTCAGCGCGTTCCTCGGGATCAGCGGGAATCACTGGTGGTGAGACGCTGCCCACCGCCACGTAGATTCCATCTGGGACGCCGCTCTCTGACGGCGACCCTACCTGAGCTAGGACCTGATTGACATGCTGCACTGGGCACGCCTCGGCCGCGCTCCAGTCAAGCCTGACCGAGACCTGTTCCGGCATTGCCACGCCCACGTTCTCACCGCCTTAAAGTTGCTCCCAGGCTTACTCCATGGCCTCGCCCTAGGCAAGATTGCGGGTCCGAACCTGGTGGCGGCCACCACCTGATGCTGCTCGGGCCGCAGGCATCGCCAAGGCAGTTCCTAGGAAATGAGGTAGATCACAGCCTCGCCCGCCGCGGCGGGCCTTGGTGCGGGCCGCCCCGTCCGGCGGGCGGGTGCCGGACCGGTGACCAGACGGTGTACAGCAGGGCGGCATTATGCTGCCGTCTGCGCTGGTGAGAGTCGGTTCACGAGCTTAACGGTAGTCTGGATCAAGCCCTGAGCAGGCGCAGAGGCTGATACTGATTTGACTTGAACCCCTTTCGTGCCTAATGCTTTGTCCTGCGCCGCAAGAGCGGGAGGCCGTCGGCATCCGGCTCCAGGCGCCAGCTCCCACCCCAAGTCAGCTACGACGATCCCCTTCGGGTCGGCGTCTGCCAGGGGTATGCTGTGTATACGGAAAGTAACCAAGCTAGTCCAGACCGGCTAACCGACTTGACAGGCTTAGGGCCGAAAGGTAAGTTAGCAGGGTTGCCCCCGAAGAGGTTGTGAGACCTCGGACGGTGAGCGTCCGCTCCTTGAGAACTCAACAGCGTGCTAAAAGCCAGTGCACATGCACATCCTCGTCAATGGGGTGGGCTTCCCCGATTTTTCGGCATGCCCACCTGAGGATTTTTGCCAGATCGTCCCCAGGGATCGTCAAGATCCTTCGGGGGCATCTCTTCAGGTCTGCACACCGCCTGGTGCCCTCGGGTACCAGCGGTTCTGCATATAGACATTCAACGGAGAGTTTGATCCTGGCTCAGGACGAACGCTGGCGGCGTGCTTAACACATGCAAGTCGAGCGGAAAGGCCCTTCGGGGTACTCGAGCGGCGAACGGGTGAGTAACACGTGAGCAATCTGCCCTTAGCTTCGGGATAGCTCCGGGAAACCGGGATTAATACCGAATATGACCACGGCCGACATCAGCCGTGGTGGAAAGATTTATCGGCTAGGGATGAGCTCGCGGCCTATCAGCTTGTTGGTTGGGGTAA
>JASHUE010000030.1:0-5075 GCA_030040195.1 Streptosporangiaceae bacterium
CAGGGGTGGGAGGACTGCCGCCCGGCCAGTTCGGCCGGAGCGTCAGGAGCGCCCGCCTCGGCCAGCTCGCTCGTCTCGGCCGGCTGGCCGGCCTGGCCGCCTGGTGCCCTCCCCGGTCGCGCCTGGCCAGAGGTCCGGTCGGGGGCCGGGCGTGACTCAGCCGCAGCGTGACGCGGCGGGAGCGCAAGCCGGAGCACGTCCGCCAGCGTGCCGCCGTACCGGTCGGCCACCGCGCGGGCCAGGCCGGCGATCTCCGGCGTCAGCACCGGCTCGGGTGACACCACGCGCTCGAGATAGCCGAGTTTCCCCTCATGCTCGCTTCCAGCTACCCGCTCGAGCAGGTAGCCGCCGGTCAGACGGCCGGCAAACCTGACCCGGACCCGGCAGCCGGGCAGCGCCGCATCCGCCAGCGTGTCCGGGACGAGGTAGTCGAATGGCCGGTCCAGGTTCGGCAGCGAGATCTCCACCGCGACCCTGGCGACCGGAAGACTCGCCGCGGGCTGCCGGGGCACACGGCCGCGCCGCCGTCTTGCCGGCGCCCCGCGGTCCGCAGCCGCTCCCGCCTGCTGCTCCCGACTCACCACGGTTCTGTCCTACCAGAGCGGTACGACGGACGGAGCCGCCAGCAGGCCGCGCCTCACGGCCAGGCCGAGACCGGCGGCAGGACGAGCGCGGAGCCGCCAGCAGGCCGCGCGCCACCGATGCGCCCGGGCCGACAGCGAAGCCCGAGCCGCGACCAGGCGGGTCTGGTCAGCCTTTACAGGCGCTGGTGATGGCCGCGTTGTCGGCGCTGAGCTGGCTGCTGAGCGCCGCATAGGTGCTCGTGGAGTGGCTGGTCTGCATGGTCGCGAGCGCCCGCGACAGCCCTGTCGTCAGCGCCACGTACGCACCTCTGGCCGAGACCTGCTGTGCGCTCGCTGCCGCCGCGTTGGCCTGGCTCATCGCCTGGCTCAGGTCCGCCTTCACCGTGCTCGCCGGAGCGCCATCGGTCAGGTCGCGCAGCACGGTCGACATGGCGCTGGAGACCGCCGCCTGTGACGAGGCAGAGCAGGCGGGCGCTGACGCGCCGCCGCCGGCCAGCACCACGATCAGGACGACGGCCCAGATAGCGGAGAGCGCGATGCCGATCCAGGCGGGCATCCGGCCGGTCCCGGTGCTCCGCGCACGGCGCAGACCGAGCACGCCCAGCACCACGCCCGGCAGCACCAGCGGCACGATTCCGGCCACTAGCGCCGCGGTGGCCTGCCAGTTGCCGGTGTCGTCGGACGCCATCCGCGGCGCGAGGGGCTGGCCGCGAGCTGACCGGGGCTCCGGGGTCGGCCGCTCCTCCCCAGGGCCCGGCCACGGTCCCGACTCCCAGGGCGGCGGCTCTTCGACGTCCTGATCCTGCTGGTCGCCGGCCCATGGCGGCGCGCCGGCCGTGTCCAGCCGCGCGAAGACATGCGTGTCTTCGTCGTCCCAGATCTCGCTCATCGAATCCGGCATCAGGCCGGCTCGGCCCGTGCGCAGGAACCACTCATCCGCGCTGCTCTGGGCGCCCGGTTCCGCCGCGGTTTCCAGGCTCGCGCCAGTCTCGGGCACGGGAGCCTTTGACTCAGCGGGCTCGTGTCCGTTGCCGGCCGCCTTCGGCCAGCCGGCCGCGTCCATGGCATCGGGGTCCAGCGGCTGATATCCCTGTGGCTTCGGCCCGGGCGCGAACCACGGGTCAGCTGATGTCGCCGGCTCAACGGTCGGCGCGGCTTCTTCGGCCAGTTGCCTCAGCGCAGCCTTGGAAGTGCCCTGGCCGTTCGGTTCAGACATCCATCACCAGACCAGCGTTGAATGGGCCAGATACAGCTAAAGATGGTAAAAGCTACGGGCCCCCGTTGTCTGGACAACGGCAAACTGGCTGGCCCGACGCTTCACGCGCAGCGGTCCGCGCCGCCGGTCACGTCCCGGCCGCGAACCTACCCGATCGCGGACTTGAGTGCCTCAGCCCGGTCGGTGCGCTCCCACGAGAAGTCGGGCTCCTCGCGCCCGAAGTGACCGTAGGCGGCGGTCTGCGAGTAGATCGGCCTGAGCAGATCGAGATCGCGGATGATGGCGGCCGGGCGCAGGTCGAAGACCTGCAGCACGGCGTCCTGGATGCGCTCGACCGGCGCGTGCTCGGTGCCGAAGCACTCGACGAACAGGCCGACGGGCTTGGCCTTTCCGATCGCGTAGGCGACCTGCGCCTCGCACCGCTCGGCGAGCCCTGCGGCAACAACATTCTTTGCCACCCAGCGCATCGCGTACGCGGCACTGCGGTCCACCTTGGAAGGGTCCTTGCCGGAGAAGGCGCCGCCTCCGTGCCGCGCCATGCCGCCGTAGGTGTCGATGATGATCTTGCGGCCGGTGAGCCCGGCGTCGCCCATCGGGCCGCCGATCTCGAACCTGCCAGTCGGGTTCACCAGCAACCGGTACCCGGCGGTGTCCAGGTCGAGCACGGCCAGTTCCGGCTCGACGACGTGCTCGCGGATATCCGGGGTGAGCAGGCCGTCCAGATCGATGGCCGGGGCGTGCTGAGTGGATACCACGACGGTGTCGAGCCGCACCGCCTTGTCGCCTGCGTACTCGATGGTGACCTGCGTCTTGCCGTCGGGACGGATGTAAGGCACGGTGCCGTCGCGCCGGACCGTCGCCAGCCGCCGGGCGAGCCGGTGCGCGAGCGTGATTGGCAGCGGCATCAGTTCCGGGGTGTCCTGGCAGGCGTAGCCGAACATGAGGCCCTGGTCGCCAGCGCCCTGCCGGTCAAGCTCGTCCGTGCCCTCGCCCTCACGGTGCTCCACCGCCTCCCGTACGCCCTGGGCAATGTCGGGTGACTGGGAGCCGATCGACACCTGTACGCCGCACGAGGAACCGTCGAACCCCTTGGCGGACGAGTCATAGCCGATCTCGAGGATCTTCTCCCTGATAATTCCGGGGATGTCCACGTACGTATCGGTCGTCACCTCGCCAGCTACGTGCACCTGGCCGGTGGTGATGAGGGTCTCGACCGCTACCCGGCTGCGGGCGTCACCTTTGATCATTGCGTCCAGGATCGCGTCGCTGATCTGGTCAGCCATCTTGTCCGGATGACCTTCGGTGACGGACTCCGAAGTGAAGAGACGACGTGCCACTAGACGACCTTTCTCGGTGCTTGGCCTGCGCACCCCCGCGCAGAGGAGTCCCGCCGAATTGTAGCGGTGTGGCCCATGTGATGTGACAAGCGTCCACCAGTCAGTCGTGCAGCATCTTGAACTGACGCTGATGCTCGTTCCTGAGCCAATCGTTGCTGATCCGGTCGTCCTCCGCCGCCTCCAGTGTCCCCCGCTCCAGCGCATCGAGATAACGCCGGTCCGCGTCCACCCGGCGCAAGAACTCCGCGCCGTCTCCGACATGACCGTGGCCGGGCACGATGACGCGCACGCCGTGAAGGGAGGCGAGCAGGTCAAGCCCTGCGCGATACTGGCCGACGGCATCCGCGCCAGCGGTATACAGCAGCGGGATCTCCACGTCGGACAGCATGTCACCGGCCAGCAGCGTCCCGGTGCCAGGGAGGAACACGGCACCATGACCGGCCTCGTGCGCGTTGTGCGCGAGGATCTGCGCCACCGGGCCGTCCCAGGGCAGGCGGTCGGCAGCCAGCGGCGTCAGCCGGGCGAACAGCTCGATATCGTGCCCCGGAGCCTCGGTCGAGACGCCCTCAATGAGTTCAGCGCGATCGCGCTCGGCCACCTCTGCGGCCCGCGGCGTCGCGTATCGCGGCACATCGCCGAGTTCGGCGCTCCACAGCACGTGGTCCCAGTGCGGATGCGTCGCCCATCCGGCCGCGGGCTGCAGGCCGCGCCCGGCTAGCTCCGCCGCCAGGCCCGCCACGTCGGCCGGCGTCACCGCGGGGTCGACCAGGAGGCATGTCCCGTCAGGGCCGAGGATTACCGTGCTGGTCGTCGTGTACATCTCCGCGGTCGCCACCAGCACGCCGGGTGCTACCTGACTCAGCTGTCGCATAGGCCGCCATTATCGGCGGGCTAGAACAGCCGGGCGGCAACCAGGTCCCAGATCCTGTCGGCGATCTGCTCCTTGGGCCCGCGCGGCAGCACCACCTCTGAGCCATCAGCGCCGAGCACGATCGCCTCGTTGTCCGCCGTGCCGAAGGCGAGCCCGTTCCCGACCTGATTGACCACCAGAAGGTCGCAGCCCTTGCGGGCCAGCTTCGCCCGCCCATTGGCCACGACGTCGCCAGTCTCGGCGCCGAACGCCACGATCACCTGCCCGGCCCGCTGGCGTGCCGCCACCAGGTCGCGGACGATGTCCGGGTTCTCCACCAGCGCTATCGGCTCGGGCGCGGCCCCCGTCTTCTTGATCTTCTGTTCACTGCGCACGGCGGGCCGGTAATCGGCGACCGCCGCCGCCATCACGATCGCGTCGGCCAGCGGCGCCGCCGCCAGCATCTCCGAGCGCATCTGCAGAGCGGACTTCACGCCAATGACCTTCGCGCCCGCCGGGTCGGGCAGCCCGGTGTTGGCCGCGACCAGCGTCACCTCCGCGCCACGGCTGACCGCGGTGCTCGCCAGCGCGTAGCCCTGCAGGCCGGAGGACCAGTTGCCCAGGTAGCGGACGGGGTCAAGCTCCTCCCTGGTCCCGCCCGCCGAGACCAGGACGCTGCGCCCGGCCAGGTCCGGTGCGAGACCGGCCACTCCCCTGGTCAACACCCGCTGGGCGACGGCGAACAACTCGGCGGGCTCGGGCAGGCGCCCTGGCCCGGTGTCCTTGCCGGTGAGCCGGCCCGACGCCGGGTCAAGGACCAAGGCGCCGCGGCTCCGCAGCGTGGCGACATTGGCCTGGGTGGCGGGGTGCTGCCACATCTCGGTGTGCATCGCGGGCGCGAAAACGACCGGGCAGCGGGCGGTAAGGAGCACGGCAGTGAGCAGGTCATCCGACCTGCCTGCCGCCGCCCTGGCCAGCAGGTCGGCCGTGGCCGGGGCAACGATGACCAGGTCGGCCTCCTGGCCGAGACGAACGTGCGGGACCTCGTGCACGTCGTCCCACGGGCTGGCCGTCACGGGCTGGCCCGA
>JASHUE010000349.1:0-3428 GCA_030040195.1 Streptosporangiaceae bacterium
GCCGACGCTGATCGTGTCCGGCGACGACGACCCGATCATCCCGCTCGCGAACGCCCAGCTGATGCACCGGCTCATCCCGCGGTCCCGGCTGCACGTGTTCCACGGTGGCCATCTCGGCCTGGTGACCGAGGCGGCCCACCTCGCCCCGGTGATCAGCGACTTCCTCATCGCGCCTGAGCCTGACCAGTAGAAGGGAGACCCGCACATGGAACCGGTCCTGGACGCAGACTTCTACGCGCTGGAGGAACTGCTGGACGCCCGCGGCCGCGAGCTGATCCTGCGGGTCAGGGACTTCATGGAGAAGTCAGTGACCCCGGTCATCAACCAGTACTGGACGCGCGAAGAGTTCCCGCACGACCTGGTGCCGGACATGGCCAGGCTCGGCATCGCCGGACTCGCGTGCGACGGCTACGGCTGCCCCGGCGGTGACCCGCTGCTGGACGGGATGATCGCGATGGAGCTGGCCAGGGTCGACTCGTCGATGGCGACGTTCATGGGGGTGCACGGCGGCCTGGCCATGGGTTCGATCTACCTATGCGGCTCGGAGGAGCAGAAGTGGCGCTGGCTGCCTCCCATGGCCAGGATGGAGAAGATCGGCGCGTTCGCGCTGACCGAGCCCGACGTCGGGTCGGGCGCGGCAGGCGGCCTTACGACGACCGCGCGGCGCGACGGCGACATCTGGGTGCTCAACGGGCAGAAGAAGTGGATCGGCAACGCGACGTTCGCCGACCACATCGTCGTGTGGGCCCGCGACGTCGACGGCGGCCAGGTGAAGGGCTTCGTCGTGCAGAAGGGCGCGGACGGCTTTTCCCCGGTGAAGATGAAGAACAAGATCGCGCTGCGGGTGGTGCAGAACGCGCTGATCACCCTCGACAACGTCCGCGTCCCGGAGACGGACCGGCTCCAGCTAGCCGAGTCGTTCAGGGACACGGCCAAGGTGCTCCGGCTGACTCGGGCCGGCGTGGCCTGGATGGCGACCGGGTGCGCCCGCGGTGCCTACGAGTACGCGCTGGCCTACGCGCGCGAGCGCCTGCAGTTCGGCCGGCCGATCGCGTCGTTCCAGCTGGTCCAGGACCTGCTGGTCAAGATGCTGTCCAACGTCACCGCGTCCGCCTGCATGTGCACGCGGCTGTCGCAGCTGCAGGCGCAGGGCATCGCCAAGGATCATCATTCGGCGATGGCTAAGGCGTTCTGCACGGTCCGGATGCGGGAGACCGTCGGCTACGCCCGCGAGCTGCTCGGCGGCAACGGCATCCTGCTGGAGGAGCAGGTCGGCCGCTTCGTTGCCGACGCCGAGGCGATCTACTCCTACGAGGGAACCAGAGAGATCAACACTCTGATCGTCGGCCGCGCGATCACCGGCATCGGCGCGTTCGTGTGACCGTCAGCCGGCGCGCACCGACGTGGGAGAAACCCAGCGGGAGAGGTCCTCGGCGGCGGTCACGCCGACCCCGCGGCGCCCGCCACCCGGCGCACCGCCGCGGCACGGTCGGCCAGCGACCCGGCAGCCACGTCGACCAGGTCGAAGCCGAACTCACGGTAGGCCTGCTCGTGCACCCTCTCGAACTCCAGCGACTCGGCGAGGGTTATCCGCCGGGCCGCGGTTGGCGTGATGAAGCCCTGGCTCCGCACGAAGAACACGGTCCGCGCGTAGACCGCCGCGCCGATGACCCGGTCAAGCTCGGCCGCCAGCACCGGTGACACCGGCCGCCCCAGGAACCGCGCCAGCGCGAGCGTGCATACCGGCGAGCGGTCGAAGAACGCGGTCGTATTGCCCGGCGGCCCGCTTGTCTCCCGCCGTCGCTGTAGCGCGGCTATCTGGTCCACGAACTCCGGGCGCAGCCATGGCTCCGGATCGCCGAGCGCCTGCTGCAGCGCGATGACGTCCGTCGCTGCCTCCTCGACGACGGGGTGGCCCTCTCGCTCGAGCAGTCTCAGCAGGGCGGTCTTCCCGGATCCGGGCGGCCCGGTGAGGATGAATCTGGGCATGGCCAATCTCTTTCACTATCGGAACTGGCTGAGTCCCATCGACTCCGGCGCCGCGACCTCGGGCGCTCCGGCGTGTCCGGGCAGGCTGAGACCGGCGGCGGTGACGGGGAATCCGGATGCGGGACCGGAACGGGAAATTAGACGGCCGAGTCCGACGGTGGCACCGTAGCCGGTGGCGCCGCGGGCGGCGTGGCCGGCGCGGTTGCGGTCAGCCGGGCGGTCGCCGCTATCACCGAGTTGGCCAGCTGGACGATGCCCCAGACCGCGACGAGCACGGCCGCAGCCTCGACCGCGATCCGCAGCGGGCTCGTGCCGACGTGTTCATGGTAGATGAGCAGCCCCAGGAACGATCCGGTGACCGGCTCGAGCACGTTAAAGGCCGGCAGCGAGGCCGCCAGCCCGGCCGCCCGGAACGCGTTCTGCTGCATCGTGAACGTCATCAGCCCCACCACGGCGAGGAGCCAGAGACGGGGATCGGCGAGCACGCCGAAGCGGTGCAACCCGGTCAGCCGCGCGACGGTCTTCGTCAGCGCGTCCGTCACGCCTGCGCCGACGCCGCCGCCGATGCTCAGGACCAGCGCCCGGTGCGCCGTCGTCACGCGCATCGCTAGCAGGCAGCACACCGCGGCCACGCCCGCCGCCGCCCCGGCCGCGAGCACGAGCTGGTTAGTTGGGGCGGTCGTACGACCGCTCGTCGGTTCGGCCGCGATCAGGAAGAGGACCAGGCCCGCGACGGCCGCCACGGCCGCGGTCCACTCGGCGTGCTTCAGCCTGCGGCCCTCGGCCCGCGCGGCCAGCATGAGGGCGAAGAGCAGCCCGACCGGGAACACGGGCTCGACCACGACCAGCCGCCCGACTCCGAGCGCCGCCGCTTGCAGGCCATACCCGGCGGCCACGGCGATGAGGCTGAGCTGCCAGCGGCGGCGTCTGGCCAGCCGGATCAGGACGGCCGGATCGACGGCGGCCTTGGTAGTGAGCCCGGAGGCCGCCTGCTGCTGGGTCACCGCGGCTATGGAATAGGAGGCTGCACCGGCCAGGGCAAAGAAGATCGCTACCGGCTGTGCGAGTGCCCCGGTCACTGACAGGCACCTGCCCTTCTGGTCGCCCCGAAGTCGCGGGTGCATGCCAAATCGACTAGGGCGACAATCGCATACCAGGCGTATGGTTCGCTAGTCCTCCGCCGGCGTCAGCCGAGGTGCGGCTTATCGCGGCCTCCGCGGCAGCCAGCCCGGTACCCGCTCGCAGTACTCCTCGTAAGCAACCCCGTACCGCCGCCGCAGGGACGGCTGCTCGTACCAGTGCACGAACGCGGCGAAGCCAGCACCGACAGCGGCCGCGTAGGCCAGTAGCACCGGACGCGCCAGCAGCACCGCCTGCCCGACGATCGCTGTCAGCACGGCCAGGTACATCGGATTGCGCACGTAGCGGTAAAGCCCTCG
>JASHUE010000350.1:0-2677 GCA_030040195.1 Streptosporangiaceae bacterium
ATGACGGCGGGCAAGGCGGCCCTCATCGCCTCGATCGTCGGTGCCTTCGTCAGCTACGTGCTGAGCCGCTGGGCCTGGGAGAGCCGGGGCCGCCCCGACTTGCTGCGCGAGACCGTGCCGTTCTGGCTAGTGTCCTTCGCCGTCTGGGGCATTCTGTCGCTGGTTGCGCACTACGCCGGCGCCTTTGCCAAGCAGGAGCACCTGCACCACCTGGAGAAGCACCTCGTGGTCAACGGCGCCTACTTCCTTGCGAACTGCGTGACCTTCGTGTGCCGGTTCCTGATCTTCCATTACGTGCTGTTCAAGAAGCAGCGCAGGGCAGCAGCCGAGCCCGCGGCGGCGGCCGCTGCACCGCTGGCGGCGCCGGCCGCAGTGGCAGAGGCTGCTGCGGAAGAGCCGGCCAAGCTGGCGCTCGCTGGCGAGGCCACCGAGCAGACCAAGCCGCGGGCTTGAGCCTCGCCGACCCCAGGGTCGGCTGAGAGGACCACCGAAGCCTGTCCTCACCTCGGCGATTGCCTTGCCTCCGAGTCGGCCTCATCGCTGCGATGCACGAAAGCCCGGCGGCTGGCTGTGCCATGCTGAGAAACCGAACGCCGCCGCCGAGCGCGTTGTGACCGCCGCGCCAGGCTCTTTACGTGGCGGCGAGAGGAGGTGGGGGGGTTCGTGACTTTGCCTAATGAGGCACCGCCTGCGGCGAATCCGGTTACCGCGGAGTCATACCGCATCCTGCGGTCCAGGGTCGACCTGACGAGGCTGCCCAGGCACAGCCGAGACGTCACCGAGCGGGTTATCCACGCAACCGCCGACTTCGACTACCTCACCGACCTCGTATGCAATGAAGAGACGCTGGCCGAAGGTGTGGCCGCCCTGGCCGCGGGCGCTCCGGTTATCGCCGACGCGGCTATGGTGGCGGCGGGCATCACCGGCTGCCCGGTAATCTGCAAGATCAACGAGCCACTGACCCAGCGACTGGCCAGGACCGCGGGCATCACCAGGGCCGCTGCATCCGTCCGGCTCAGCTTCGGCGAGGCGGGCCCCGGGGCGGTCTGGGTGGTTGGCGGCGGCCCGGCCGCCCTGACGGAGATCCTGAGCCGCCGCGTCGAGCCCGCCTTCGTCGTGGGCATGCCGGCCGGCTTCGCCGGCGCCGCCGAGGCCAAGGACGCCCTGCGCGCCAGCGGCGTGCGGTCCGTCAGCAACGTGTCGGAGAAGGGCGGCCCGGTCGTTGCCGTGGCCGCCTTCAACGCTCTGCTTGAATCCGCCCTCATGGTTGACGGGTCGACGGGGGGCTGGGGCGGCGACGGCCAGTCGACCATCGCCGATGACGACGGCGCTGGCTGGTAGCGCCAGTTTGGAGCGACTGAGTTGACGCCGGACGCCAGGCCCGCGCCCGACGGGATGTTTCCCGATGACCAGCGGGCCGCCGTGTACCGGGTGATCGAGGAACGCCGCGATGTCCGGCGCGGGTTCCTGCCTGATCCGGTGCCCGCGGACGTGCTGGAGCGCGTGCTCGCCGCCGGCCACCGGGCGCCGTCGGTGGGGTTCTCGCAGCCGTGGGACTTCATCGTGATCACCGATCCGCAGAAGCGGGCACGGATCAAGGACCTGGCCGAGCACAGCCGCCAGGACTTCGCCGCCGAGCTGCCGGGAGCCAGGGCCAGGGCCTTCGATCGGCTCAAGACCGAGGCGATCCTGCAGACGCCCGTCAACATCGTGGTGACCTGCGATCCGACCCGGGGCGGACGGCACACCCTCGGACGCCATGCGCAGCCGCAGACGGCGGCGTACTCCAGCGTCCTGGCGGTGGCCAACCTGTGGCTCGCGGCCAGGGCCGAGGGTCTCGGCATCGGCTGGGTGAGCTTCTTCAGTGAACGCGACCTGGCCGCCGCGCTTGGCCTGCCCTCGCATCTGGAGGTCGTGGCATACCTGTGTGTCGGGTACGTGACCGAGTTCGTCACCGAGCCGGAGCTGGCCCTGGCCGGCTGGGCGCGACGGCGGCCGCTGGGCTGGGCCGTGCATGCCGAGGAGTACGGCAGGCGGGAGATGCCCGGCCGGGAAGCGGTGAGCCTGCTGGACGAGGTGCGCGCCGATATCAGGCCGCTGGATCCTGCCGCGATGACGGCCGCCAGGCAGCGGCAGGCGATGATGACCAAGCCCGCGGGCTCGCTTGGGCTCCTGGAAGACCTGTCGGTGCAGCTCGCCGGCCTCGCCGGGTGCTGCCCGCCACCGATGCCTGAGCCCGCGGCCGTAGCCGTGTTCGCCGCCGACCACGGGGTCCACGCCCAGGGTGTGACCCCATGGCCGCAGGAGGTAACCGCCCAGATGGTGGCCAACTTCCTGAACGGCGGAGCGGTGGTGAACGCGTTTGCCGCTCAGGCCGGGGCCGAGGTTGTGGTCGTGGACGTGGGCGTGAACGCCGACCTGGACCTGATGCCCGGCCTGCTGCCCAGGAAGATCGGCCGCGGCACCCGCGACTTCACGGCGGGTCCGGCCATGACCAGGGAGCAGGCTGTGGCGGCCATCGGGGTCGGCATCGAGGTGGCCAGGGACCTCGTCGTGGCCGGAAACCGGTGCTTGCTGACGGGGGACATGGGCATCGCGAACACCACAGCCTCCGCCGCGCTGATCGCGGCGTTCACTGGCCAGGATCCGGCCGCGGTGACCGGGAGGGGCACGGGGG
>JASHUE010000351.1:0-6078 GCA_030040195.1 Streptosporangiaceae bacterium
GCCAGGAGAGAGGTGTCGACGCGCATGACGCCCGCTGACCGAGAGGAATTCGTCAGCTTCGCGACGGCCGTCGCGCCCCGGCTGCGGCGTACCGCCTACCTCATGTGCGGGAACTGGCACACTGCCGAGGACCTGACCCAGACCACGCTGACCAAGCTGTTCGCCTCGTGGGACCGGATCAGACGCCATGAAGCACTGAGCAACTACGCCCTGCGCACCCTGCTTAACACCTACCTGGCAGAAAAGCGCAGGCGGCGGTCGCGCGAGCTCCCGACGGCCGACCTACCCGACCGGGCCGTGCTGACCGACTCGCCCGAGCAGCGGATGGACATCATGGCGGCCCTCGCCAAGCTGTCGCCCAGGGGTAGGGCGATCGTGGTGCTTCGGTACTGGTCCGACCAGAGCATCGAGCAGGTGGCCGATCTGCTGGCCTGCTCGCCAGGAAACGTCAAGAGCCAGAGCACCAGAACCCTGCAGCGGCTGCGGCTGCTCCTCGGCGAAGACCTGACCGAACTGGACACAGGCAGCAATGTCCGCAGTGATGCGATCACGGGGATCAGTCATGAGTGAGACCAGGCTTACCCAGCTGCTCGACGAGGCCATCCGGCCGGAGCCGCCGATGGGGTCAGTGGTCACCGCCTCGATGCGGGCCGGTGACCGGCTGCGCCGGCGGCGCCGGATCTCGGCCACCGCGATAGCCGCGGCCGTCACGGCGCTCGCCGTCACCGCGTTCGCCGTCGCCCTGAGCTACCGGCCTGCTCCAGCCGCACCCACTGGGGTCCGTCACACCTGGGTGGCCTTCATCGAAACCTCGCTGCGCACAGTGGTCGCTGTCGACCTGGCCACGGGCAGGCAAAGCCGACCCATCCGCGTGCCGACCATCTCGGGCCTACTGCCGTACGGGCAGGTGATCCTGAGCGCGCAGGACGGCCAGACCGTCTGGGTCACCAGCCCCAACGAGATGACGCCGATTAACGCCCTCACAGATCAAGCTGGCCCCACCATCCATTTCGCCCAGGACACCACGACCGCAGTCATTCTGGCCGACGGGACCCGCGCCTACGTGGCTTCGGGCACCGGCGGGGTCTTGGTAGTCGATCTCACCAACCGGAAAGTGCTAGCGGAAATCAAGGTACCGACGTGCCAGTACCTGGTGTTGAGCCCCGACGGCAGCCTGGTCTATGCCTACACCGACAAGGGCATCGCCGTCATCAGCACAAGCACGAACCTGGTGCTGAAAACCTTTCCCGCTCTCCTGCCCCCGTACGAGATCTCGGTGGCGCCGGACAGCACAACGGCCTACGCGTTCGTGGAGCGCTTCGCGTCGCTTTCGGACATGCAGCCAGAGGGATGGTTCACGCAGGTGGAGCGCATCAGCGCGGCAACCGGCGCGACGAGGACCTTCACGATCCGGAATTCGGAAGCTGCGGCGCTGGCCCCGGATGGCTCGCAGCTGTACGTCGCAGGCCAGGGTGCGCTGTCTGCCGTCAGTCCGGTCAGCGGTAGCACGGTCCGGCGCTGGACGCTGCCGCTCAGAAGCGTGTCAGCACTGGCAATCGGCCGTGACGGAACCGCGTTCGCGTTCGGGTACCTCCCCGGACATAAGTCGAAGCCCGCGCTGGTGATCATGAACCTCCACACCGGGCGCGTTGAGCGACTGGTTCACCTGCCGTACAGCATCACCCCGGATGAGCCCTTGGAGCTCGTCCGCTCCCACGAAGTCTTTCCGGACGTAGTGCAGGACATGCAGGTCAGCCCGGATGGCCAGACCGTATACGTCGAGGTGCAGAAGGCCAATCTGACAACGTCGTACGCTATCGCGGTCGCAGCCCGCTCGGGTGCCATCATCGCCTCCACCGCAATGCAGGGTGTACCGTCCTATGATCTTGCGTTCGGCCGGTAACCCAGCTGAGCCGACTGCGCGGAAATCTGATAGCTCGCTATTGACGCGCTGCGCTATACAGGCGCGATGCAGCAGGCATATGAGCTTCGCCCCGTAAGCGAGAACGAGTTTCCGGCCTGGGCCCGCACGATCGCCGACAGCAACGGCGAAGACCTCACGGACGCGCAGCTCGCGGACGAGCGGGCCACCATCGAGCTGGACCGCACGATCGGCGCCTTCGACGACGGCGAGCCCGTAGGCGGCACCGCCGCGTACACCCGGCGGCTGGCCGTGCCCGGCGCGGTGCTGCCGGTCGCCGGGGTCACCTGGGTCGGGGTCGCGCCCACGCACCGCCGCCGGGGCATCCTGACCGCAATGATGCGCATGCAGCTCACCGACCTGCACGAGCGGGGCGCCGAGCCTATCGCCGCGCTCCGCCCCTCCGAGGCAGCCATCTACGGCCGGTACGGCTATGGTCCCGCGTCCCGCGGGGCCCAGCTGCGGGGCGAGAAGCGCTTGATGGCATTCCGGCCTGGCACTGATTTTGGCACCGGCACGGTCCGGCTGGTGGCGTGCGATCGCGCCCGGCCGCACCTTGAGCGAATCTACGAACGGGTGTGGCCGGGCGCCGTCGGCTGGCCGGACCGTGCCCAGCGATTCTGGACGAGCCGACTGCGTGACGAGCCGCATAATCGAGGCGGCGGCACCGCGCTCCGGTGCGCGGTCCATACCGAAGGCGACGGGACCGCGTCCGGGTATGTGCTCTACCGGTTCAGGGACGAAAGGGACCCTGTCGGCGCCACCGGCAGCACGGTGCACATCGTCGAGCTCGCCGCAGTCCCAGGGCCGGCTTACGCGGCCTTGTGGCGCTTCCTGGCCGGAATCGACCTGGCGCGATGGATCGACTACGAGGCGGCCGTGGACGAGCCGCTCGCCCATCTGCTGACCGAGCGGCGGGCGCTGCACTCAACCGAGGCCGACCGGCTCTGGGTGCGGCTGGTCGAGGTCGGCCCGGCGCTGGGCGGGCGCCGCTACGCGACGCCCCTGGACGTGGTCCTGGAGATCGATGACGAGTTCTGCCCGTGGAACGCCGGCCGCTTCCGCCTGCAGGCGGACGGGGATGCAGCGAGCTGCGAGCGGACAACCGATCCTGCCGACCTGCAGCTCAGTGCCGCTGAGCTCGGCGCGGCGTTCCTGGGCGGCACCACGCTGGCCTCGCTCGCCGCCGCCAGGCTGGTCCGGGAGCTGCGGCCGGGTGCACTGACGCGGGCGAGCACGGCGTTCCGCGGGGAGCGCGAGCCGTTCTATCCCGGCGGGCCTGCCTTCCCTGAGTTCTGAGTCGCCACTGCCGGAACATTCGTACACTGCCGGCCTGCGGCCGGCTGGGCCTTGTGTCACCGGAAGTCGCGGCTGCGGGCGGCGGCGACCACCTTGATCCGCTGGAGCCGGCTAGCGAGCAGGCTGACCGCCCCGTCCAGCCGCTCGATCTTGCCGTGGATCAGCAGTGCGCTCGCGTCGACGCCGATCTTGCGGTAGCGCTGCCACACCGATGGCGGGCAGATGATGTTGCACATCCCGGTCTCGTCTTCCAGGCTCAGGAACACCACCCCGCGCGCTGTCCCCGGCTGCTGCCGGTGGGTGACCAGCCCGCCGACCGTGACCATCTGGCCGTTCCGCGTGGTCACCAGGCTCGCGGCCGGCAGCACTCCGTCGGCCGCCAGCAGGTCCCTGATGTGCTCGATCGGGTGCGTGCCGTACGTGCCGGTCGCCCACAGGTCGGCGAACGTCTCCTCCGCCGCGGTCATGGCCGGCAGCGCGGGGGCGGTCATCCCCAGCGTGGTGCCCGGCAGCTGGCCGGGCCTGACCGTCGCGGCCGCGCCCGCCGCCCACAGCGCCTCCCGCCTGCTCACCCCGAAGCAGCCGAACGCGCCGCCCATCGCCAGCGCCTCCAGCGCCGCGGCCGGAACCGTCGTGCGCCGGGCGAAGTCTTCCAGGTCGGCGTACGGCTGCCCAGCGACAATCTCCTCCGCCGCGGCGGTACCGAGGTTGCGTACCTCGGACAGCCCGAGCCTGATAACCGGCTGGCCGGGAACGGGGACTCCCCCGGCCCGCTCCGGTACCACACCGGCGTCGTGGTCCCGAGAGGCCGGACCCGGCCCGTTCCCCTGATCTTCGGCTTTTTCGAGAGTGGCCAGGACCCCGCTGGCGTTGATGTCGACGCCGCGCACCTGCACGCCATGCCGGCGCACGTCGCTGATCAGGCTGGCGGGCGCGTAAAAGCCCATCGGCTGCGCACGCAACAGCGCCGCGGTGAACGCGGCCGGGTAGTAGCACTTGAGCCAGGCGCTGGCGTAGACGAGGTAGGCGAAGCTGATCGCGTGCGACTCGGGGAAACCGTAGCTGGAGAACGCCAGGATCTTGACGTAGATGTCCTCCGCGACCGCGGCCGGAATGCCCCGCTCGGCCATCCCGGTCATCAGCCGCTCGCGCAGTTCCTCGATCCGCTCGGGTGCGCGCTTGGAGCTCATCGCCTGCCGCAGCCGGTCCGCCTCGGTCGGGCTGAAGCCGGCGCAGTCCATGGCGATCTGCATCATCTGCTCCTGGAACAGCGGCACCCCGAGGGTCTTGCCCAGCGCGTGCTCCATCAGCGGATGCGGCAGGTCGGCCTCCTCGTCGCCGTGCCGGCGGCGCATGTAGGGGTGCACCGAGCCGCCCTGGATCGGGCCCGGCCGGATCAGCGCGACCTCGACGACCAGGTCGTAGAACTTCTCCGGCCGCAGCCGGGGCAGCGTCGCCATCTGCGCCCGCGACTCCACCTGGAACACCCCGACTGTGTCGGCCTTCTGCAGCATCGCGTAGACGCCGGGATCCTCCTGCGGGATCGTGTGCAGGTCCCAGCGGACGCCGTGCGCCTGCTCGACCAGGTCGAAGCAGTCCCGCAGCGCGGTCAGCATGCCCAGGCCCAGCAGGTCGAACTTGACCAGCCCGGCGTACGCGCAGTCGTCCTTGTCCCACTGCAGCACGCTGCGGTTCGGCATCCGGGCCCACTCGACCGGGCACACCTCCCCCACCGGCCGGTCGCAGATCACCATCCCGCCCGAGTGGATACCGAGGTGCCTGGGCAGCTTCTGCATCCGCTCGGCCAGCTCGACGACCGCCTCGGGCACGCCAGCGTCGGGCGGGACCGGCTGACCCGGCCCGTAGCTGCGCGGGCCGACCTGCTTGGACCACTCGTTCTGCTGCTCGGGCTCGTAGCCAAGGGCGCGGCCCGCGTCCCGGATCGCCATCCGCGGCCGGTAGCTGATCACGTTTGCGACCTGCGCGGCGTTTTCCCTGCCGTACTTGCCGTAGACGTACTGGATGACGTCCTCCCGGCGCTGGTGCTCAATGTCCAGGTCGATGTCCGGCGGCCCGTCTCGTCCCGCCGACAGGAAGCGCTCGAACAGCAGCCCGTGCCCGACCGGGTCGACGCTGGTGATGCCGAGCGCGTAGCAGACCGCCGAGTTCGCCGCCGAGCCGCGACCCTGGCACAGGATGTGCTTGTCCTCGCAGAACTGCACGATGTCATGCACGATCAGGAAGTAGCCGGGGAAGCCAAGCTGGCCGATGACATCCAGTTCGCGGTCGATCTGCGCGTACGCGCCCGGCTGCCGCTCTGCCTCGCGCGGACCATAGCGTCCCGGTGCCTTGGCTGCCGTCAGCGCGCGCAGCCAGGTCTCCTCTGAATGCCCGAACGGAACGGGGAAGTCCGGCAGCCGCGGTGCCATCACGTGAAAGTCGAACGAGCAGTCAGACGCCAGTTCCACGGTCTGCTCGCGCACGCCGGGATGGCGGGCCAGCCGGGCCGCCATCTCGTCTCCGGAGCGCAGGTAGCCGCCGCCGGAGGCGGCCAGCCAGCCGGCCATGTCGTCCAGGCTGGACCTGGCCCTGATCGCTGCCAGTGCCTGCGCGAGCCTGGCATCCTGCGGCGCGGCGTAATGCACGTTGCTACTGGCGATCACGCCGATGCCGTGGCCGTGCTGCGCGGCGATCTCAGCCAGCACGTTGTTGCGCTCGTCGTCGGCCGGGTCGTTGCCGAAGGCCAGCTCGACCTTCACGTTGTCCGGGCCGAAGACGGCGGTGAGCCGCGCGAGCTCCCCGGCCGCGGCCTCGGGACCGCTCCTGGCAAGCGCGGCGGGCACGGCGCTCTTGCGGCA
>JASHUE010000352.1:0-6552 GCA_030040195.1 Streptosporangiaceae bacterium
GCCTGCCGCAGCACGACCGACTTCGCAACCTCATCGCCGTTGCTGGCCACCTTGAACAGCACCGGGACCAGGCCGTGCAGCTGGTCGTGCCCGATCGTGCCGAGATACAGGCCGACAACGACGTCTTCCACCGTCGCGACGCCAAAGTGCGCCGGCACCGCCGGGCGCAGTTCGGTTGCCGGCCCGCGGCCGTCTTCGGCGCGCACGGCCCACCACAAGGCCTCGAGGCCGAGCTCGCCGCCGCCGCCCCAGTCGCCGCTGATCCGCCCGAGCGCGAGGAACCTGGTGGTCCGCCCGTCGGGCGCCACGCCCACGCAGTTGGCTCCGGCCCCGCAGACCACGCCGATTCCCCAGTGCCGGGGTGCGCCCGGCGCGTCGGCATCGTCCAGCCCGGCCCGCAGCACCGCGAACGTGTCGTTGACCACCGAGCTGGTCGCCGACCAGCCCTGGGCCTGGATGAGCGCGCCGAGTTCGGCCTCCTCCTCCGGCAGGTCGGCGCCGGCCAGGCAGGCTGATGTGTGCCCGGCCACCGGCCCGCCCGCTGGCAGGCCGGCCTGGCCCCCGGCGGCAGCCACGAGCTCGGTCAGTGCCGCCAGCGCGGCGTCACGCCCGAGCACCTGATGACTGGACGTGCCGCCGCGGACGGCTGCGAGCACGGCGCCGTCGGCGGCGATCAGGGCCACATCTGTCTTGCTGTTACCGCCGTCGATGGCCAGGACCGCCGCGCGCCTGGCCTCCGTCACTGACGAGCCCAGGGAAGGAACGAGGCGTTCTCTGCCAGCAGCCGGTCTGCGAGCTGCTCGGCTAGGTCGAACTGCCCGACAAGCGGATGGGCCAGCAGCGCCTTGGCCACGCGGTCGCGCCCGCCACGCAACGCGGCGTCAATCGCGAGCTCCTCGTAGGCAGACACGTGCGCGATCAGCCCGCTCATCACCGGGTCTACCGGCGCGACCTCGACTGGCACCGGTCCGTCGGCGCCCACGATCGCGGAGACCTCGATGACCGCCTCGTCGGCCAGGAACGGCAGCGTCCCGTGGTTGCGCACGTTGACCACCTGGCGGTCGCGGGCGTCGGTGACCAGCGAGGCCAGCAGCGCAACCGCGGCCTCGGAGTAAAAGGCGCCCCCGCGGTGCTGCAGCAGTTCCGGCTTGGTGTCGAGGTTGGGGTCGGCGTACATCGCGAGCAGCTGCTGCTCGATCTTCGCAACCGCCTGGGCCCGGGTCTCCTGACCGCGCTCTTCCTCGACGACGGCGTCATGTGCCCAGTAGTACCGCAGGTAATAGGACGGCACCGCGTGGACGGCCTCGGTGACCGCCAGCGGGAGGCCGGTGTGCACGGCTATCTCCTCGCCGTGCGCCTCGAGCAACTCGGGCAGGCGGTCGACGCCGTCCACGAACGCGCCTCGTTCCCACGTCAGATGGTTGAGCCCGACGTGATCGAGGTCAACGCGCTCAGGCGCGACGCCGAGCAGCGAGGCAAACTCTCGCTGGAAACCGATGGCGACGTTGCAGAGCCCGACGGCACGGTGGCCGGCGTCCAGCAGGGCCCTGGTGACGATGCCGACCGGGTTGGTGAAGTCGATGATCCAGGCGTCGGGCTCGGCCCGCTCGCGGACCTGCTCGGCGACGTCGAGGACGACCGGCACGGTGCGCAACGCCTTGGCGAACCCGCCGGCGCCGGTGGTCTCCTGCCCGATGCGGGAGAACTCGAGCGGCCAGGTCTCATCCCTGTGCCTGGTCGCCTGGCCGCCGACGCGCAGCTGGATCAGGACCGCGCCCGCGCCGTCGAGGGCCGCGTCGAGGTCGGATGTCCACGTGACCTGGGCCGCATGTCCGTAACGAGCCATGATCCGGGCGGAGAACGGCCCGACTACCGACAGCCGGGACTGGTCGGGGTCGACGAGCACCAATTCGTTGATCTTGATGTCGCCGGTCAGCCTGGCGATCCCGTCGACTAGCTCCGGGGTGTAGGTCGAACCGCCGCCGACGACCGCGAGTTTCATGTCCTGAGTGCCCTTGTCTCTAGAATGCCTTCACTTCCGCACCTGATTGCGCCACGTGGCAGGCGGCATCATGGCCGGGGGCCAGCTCCGCCAGGACTGGGGTCACCGTGAGGCACGTGTCGATGGCCAGCGGACAGCGGAAGCGGAATCGGCAGCCGGGCGTCGGATTGATCACGCGAGGCGGCTCGCCGCGGTGGGCTTCCGTGCCGACGTTCAGCTCCGCCTTCGGGTCCGGTACCGCCGACAGCAACAGCTGCGTGTACGGGTGCCGCGGGCTGGCCAGCACGTCTTCGACCGGCCCGGACTCGACGACCTGCCCGGCGTACATGACGATCAGCCGGCCGGCCACGTACCGGGCGCTCGCGATGTCGTGCGTGATGTACAAGATCGACACGCCTTGCTCGTCGCGCAGCTGGGCCATGAGGTTCAGCAGCCCGATCCTGATCGACACGTCCAGCATGGAGACTGGCTCGTCGGCGAGGATCAGTTTCGGACGCATGGCCAGCGCCTGGGCGAAGCCCACGCGCTGCCGCTGGCCGCCGCTGAGTTCATGCGGGAAGCGGTGCAGCACGTCGACGGGCGGGTTCAGTCCGACGGCGGCGAACACGCGCTCGGCCTCGGCATGCCGCTGCGCCTCGGACAGTTCCGGCCGGTGCAGCTTGAGGCTGCGCATGACGGCGTGCGAGACGCGGAACACCGGGTTGATGGAGCTGAACGGGTCCTGGAAGACCATGGGTACGTCGCTGCGGTAGCGCAGGATGTCTGCGCGGGAGTGCAGGGAGGACAGCGGCCGTCCCTGGAAGTAGATCTCGCCGGAGGTCGGCCGGTAGATCCTGGCGATCAGCCGCGCGATCGTCGACTTGCCGCTGCCGCTCTCGCCGGCCAGCGCGACGATCTCCCGCTCGCCGATCTCCAGGCTGACGTCGTCGACGGCGTGCAGTGTCTGGCGCCGGAAACCACCGCCTATCTGGAAGGTGCGGGTGAGCCGGTCGGTGCGCAGCAACGCCGTGTCGGCCGCCTCACCGGCAGCGGCAGGCTGCGGACTTGATCGCACGGTCAACCTCTGGCCTCCCCGTTCTCATACAAAAGGCACCGGACCTGCTGGCCGTCCACGCCGTAGAGCGGAACCGCGGTGGTGTAGCACCGGTCCAGTACTTTCGGGCAGCGCACCGCGAACCGGCATCCTTCCGGCGGGTTCCCGAGGTCGGGCGGGCTGCCGGGGATGCCGGTCAGCGGCACCCGCGGGCCGTGGATCGACGGGAACGCCTCCATCAGGCCCACGGTGTAGGGGTGCAGCGGGGAATCGAACAGCCGCGTCGTCGCACCGAGCTCGGCCACCTGGCCCGCGTACATCACCATCAGCCGGTCGGTGAAGTGCCGGACCAGCGACATGTCGTGGGTCACGAAGATGACCGCGAACCCGAGTTCCTGCTGTAGTTCCTTGATCTGGACCATTAGCGAGCGCTGCGCGACAACGTCGAGCGCGGAGGTCGGCTCGTCCATGATCACCAGGTCCGGCGTGAACAGCATGGCCATCGCGATCATCGATCGCTGGCGCATGCCACCGGACAACTGATGCGGATAGCTCTTCAAGTGCACCGGATCGATGCCGACCATCTTGAGCACCTCGGCGGACCGCTGCGCGATCTCCGCCTTGCTCCGCACACCGTGCGCTCGCATGGCGTCGGAAAACTGAGCTCCGATCGAGGTAACGGGATTGAGTGCGTTCATCGCGCTCTGCATGACCACGGACATGTCCTGCCAGCGCAGCGCGGCCAGCTTACGCTCGGTCAGGCCGACCAGGCTCTGCCCCTTGAAGATCACGCTTCCGCCGCTGATGCTCGCCGGCGGGGCGAGCAGCTGGGCGATCGCGAACAGCAGGGTGGACTTGCCGCAGCCCGATTCGCCGACGATGCCGATGAACTCGCCTGGACTCACTTCGAAGCTGACATCTTCCACGGCGCGGACGATGCCGCCCTCCATGATGTAATCCACCGACAGATCGGTGACCTCGAGAATGGCACCAGATCGCCAGCGGGACGGCGAGCCGGTGGGCTGCGGGTTACCTAGCAGGCTTGACACGCTGCCTCCGCTCTGCCTTCTGCATGCTCCTGACCGGTCGCAGCGCCGGGTTCCCGATCTCGTCGAACGCATAGTTGAGCAGGGCAAACGCCGCGCCGAGGGCGACGATGCACAGACCGGGCATGATGATCCACAGGGTCTGGCCGGTCTCGAGTGCCTCGCCCTGATCGGCCCAGTAGAGCATGGTCCCCCAGCTGATCTGGTTCGGGTCGCCGAGTCCGATGAATTGCAGGCCGGAGGAGAACAAGATCGCGTAGAGCGCGTTCGTCAGGAAGCTCGCCACCAGCAGGGACGTCATCGTCGGCAGGATCTCGACCACGATGATGTAGAAGGCCCGCTCGCCCCGGACCCGCGCCGCCTCCAGGAAGTCCCTGCTGCGCATCGACAGTGCCTGCGACCGAAGCTGCCGTGCCGTGTAGGACCACGAGACGAACGTGACGACCAGGATCATCACCGTGGTGTCCGCTCCGTGCAGGTAACTGGCGATGACGATGAGCAGCGGGAACGCCGGGATGACCAGCAGGACGTCGGTGATGAGGTTCAGCACGCCATCCCACACCCCGCCGAGGTAGGCGGCGGCGACTCCGATCAGCATGGCGATGATCGTCGTACCGAGGCCCGCGCCGATCGCGATCTCCAGCACGGGCCGGGCGCCATATATGAGCTGGGCGAAGACGTCCTGGCCGAGCCCGGTGGTACCCAGCAGGTGCTGGGCGGACGGCCCTAGGGCGGGCTTGTAGATCTCGGCGTTCGGGTTGTCGTGCGCGATGAGCCCGGGAAACAGGCCTATCAGGATGAAGATCAGGAGCAGCACCGCGCCGGTGGTCGCCTTGCCGTTCGACCTGATCGCGCGGGCCATCCGCCGCAGCGCCCGCGCGCCGGTTATCCCGCCGCCGCCTACTGCCGGGAGCCCGCCGATGGCGCCCGCGTAGCCGGGAGTCTGGTCGGTGCCAGCCTGGCCAGGTGCTCGCAGCGTCGCCATGTCTACCGCGCCCCCCTCGTCCGCGGGTCGAGGATCGCGGTGGCGACATCGGACAGCAGGATTGCTACCAGCACGGCCGCGGTGATGAGCAGGAACAGCGCCTGCTCGAGCGGGTAGTCGTCGTTGTCCACGGCCTGCAGCAGCAAGTAGCCGAGGCCCTGGTAGTTGAAGACCTCCTCGATCAGGATCGCGCCGCCGACCACGAATCCCAGCGACATCGCGAAGCCGGTCAGGTTGGGCAGGATCGCGTTCCTGGCCCCGTAGTCGAGCATGATCCGCCAGCCAGGCAGGCCCTTGGCGCGGGCCATCCGCACGTAGTCCTCGGCCAGTGTGGTGATCATGTTGTTCCGCATGGTCAGGATCCACGTGCCGATCGTGGTGATCAGCAGCGTGAAGCCAGGCAGGATGGCGTGCTCGAGCACGTTGCTGATGAACGGCCAGTTGAACGCGGGCGTCAGCGTGAAGTTGTAGGTGAAGAAGTACGGCAGCCAGTGCAGCTTGACGCCGAACACCAGGATCAGCAGCAGGCCGAGAAAGAAGTAGGGCACCACGGTCAAGATCACGAAGATGGGCGGCATGATGCTGTCCAGCCGGCCGCCGCGCCGCCAGGCGCTCACGATGCCGATGCCGGTGCCCAGGATGAAGGCCAGCACGGTCGTCACGCCCACCAGGCCGAGCGTCCACGGGAGGGCGTCAAGGACGGCGTGCGCGACAGAGTTGCCGGGCTCGGTGGTCAGCGAGACGCCCCAGTTCCCGGACGCCATGTTTACCAGGTAATGGAGGTACTGCAACACAATGTTCTGGTGGTTGTCGAGGCCGAACTGCGCCTCAAGCGCCTTGAGCGCCCCCGGCGGTATGACGCCGCGATGACCCGCGATCATCACCTGCGCCGGGTTGCCCGGCATCATTCGCGGCAGCGCGAAGTTCAGCGTCAGCGCGACCCACAAGGTCAGCAGAAAGAAGCCGAGACGGCGGAGCACGAAGCTCATGCCTTCCTCCAGCTGCTCGTCACGGAATCCTCCTCTGGGTGTCTGCCTTAGGGTCGCCCGTTCAAGCCCGTCCCGCAAGGCCGCCGAGACCCGGCGGGTACCCCGGCGCGCGGGCGGCGGCAGGGTAGCCGCCGCCCGCGCACTGCGTCACTTCACCGGCGCGAGGCGCAGCATGAGCTGGCCCCAGTCCGGGTAGTTGTACGCGGCAGGCTGCGCGTACGGGTCAGATGGGGTAGGCCAGCCAGTGAAGCTGGCGGTGTTGTACTGGAACCAGTCGACCTCCTCGGTCACTGGGATAACCGGCACTTGCGACAGCATGACCTTCTGGAGCTGGTCGATGATCGAGGCCTGGGTGGCCGGGTTGGTGGTCTTGGCGTAGGCGTTGATCAGCGCGTCCGTGGACGGGTTGCTGTACCGCTCGAAGTTGGATCCAGCGGACTGGCCGATCGGCGCCGAGTTCGCCGAGTACAGCCACTGGCGCATCTCGTAATACGGGG
>JASHUE010000353.1:0-3885 GCA_030040195.1 Streptosporangiaceae bacterium
CGGGTCCTGGCTGCTTCAGGGAGCCCAGGGAAAGGCGCCCGCCGGGTGGTGCCGGTCACCGTGAAGGTGTAAGCGCCGTCACGGTGCGGGATGCCCTCATCCCAGTCAAGGCCGCCGCCGCCGCGGCCGAATGCGGGGACAAGCTCGCACAGCTCGGGGTGGACCGGGCCGCAGTGGTAGCACTCGTTGTAGTTCTCAAGGATCACCTTCCAGTTCGCGGCGACCGGGTAGGCGATCCGGTGCCCGGTGCAAAGTTCGGCCAGCGGGAAGGCGGCGAGCCGGTCGTCTGTCCCGTTGAGCTGGTCCCGCAGCGGGCGGCCCGGCTGATCCAGCCGGGCGAAGACGAAGCCGCCCCAGGTCGCGACGGATACCGGGTGCAGCGACAACTGGTCGCGGTACCGGCGCAGGTCGGGCAGGAACGGCGCTGAGCGCAGCGACCCGTCGAGGCCGTACGTCCAGCCGTGGTAGGGGCAGCGGATCGGGCCAGCCAGGCAGCCGCTGCGGGCCCCGACCGCGGCAGGCTGAGATCCGGCGACCGGCACAAGCCGCGAGCCGCGGTGCCGGCAGAGGTTGTAGAAGCCGGCTAGCCCGCCGCCGTCCCTGACCACGAGGATGCTCTCCCCCGCGACATCGGCGGTCAGGTAGTCGCCCGGGGCGCGCAGGGCCTCCTCCCGCCCGACGCAGAACCAGTCCCGGAACAGAACGCCGTCGCGCTCCCTGGTGAACTCCTGCTCGGCTGTGTAGCTCGCGCCGGGCAGGCTGGTCTCCAGCGGGATCCGCGCCGACCCGGCTGGCGGGACAGGCCGGCCCCGTTCCTCATCCACGCCGGCTGTGCTGGTGCTCACGTCTGCTCCTGTCTCTCCGCCGCGCCCGGTCGCTTCCAGCTGCCGGAGTTTCGGGTGTCGTCCTCCCTGGTCAGCAGCTGACCGGGCCCTGGTCAGTCGTCGGAATAAGGATTTGGCGCCTGGATGGGCGACCCTTCGTCGAACCGGCTCGGCCGGAAGGGCGCCAGGTCGACGCTGCCCGGCGGCGGACCGGCGATCAGCCCGGCCAGGCTCTCGCCCACGGCCGGCGCGATCTTGAACCCCATGCCGGAGAAGCCGGCGGCCACGATGAGCCCATCCAGGCCGGGGAGCGGGCCAAGCAGCGGCCGGGCATCCGGGGTCATGTCGTAGACGCCGGTGACCCCGCGGGCGATGCCGGCCTCAGCGAGCGCCGGAACGCGATGCGACGCCGCCTGCACCTGCGGCACAAGGTCCTCGGCGCTGGCAGTCTGCGGAACGCGATCCGGGTCTGCGCCGCGCGGACCGACGAATGACCCGACAAGCGTCCTCGAGCCCGCGGCTTCCGGGCGGAAGTAGGTCTGCGTGACCGAGTCAATACAGGCGAACGGGGCGCCCTCCCAGGGCGGGTGCGCGAGCACGGCAACCTGATGCAGCTCGGTCTGGATCGGGAGGCACACGCCCGCGGTTTCGGCCAGCGCCGACGACCAGACGCCGGCGGCGAGGACCACCGTGTCCGCGTGCTCCTCGCCGCGGTTGGTGCTGATGCCGGTGACCCGGCCGCCATGGCCGAGCAGCAGGCGCGCTGCGGTGTTCGGGCGGTACCGCACGCCGCGTGCCCTGGCCGCAGCCAGCAGGTCGCCGGCCACGACGGCACCGTCCCCGTATCCGCCCTCGGGTTCCCACGCGGCGCAGCTGACGTCGTCGACGCGCAACCCCGGGGCGAGTTCCTTCAGCCCAGCGGCATCGATGGCCTCCGTGCGTGCGCCGAGTGCGCGCTGCATGGCCAGGTTGGCGCGCAGCGCGGTCTCCTCGCCCGGCGCCACGATCCGGGCGAACCCGGTCCGGCGGATGCACGCCGGCTTGCCGGTCAGTTCGGGCCACGCCTCGAACATGGCGTCGCTGCGCACCGCCAGCTCGACCTCGGGCGGGAAGGTGTAGTGCATCCGCACCAGCGCCGAGGACCGGCAGCTCATGCCCGAGCCCGCGGTCGCGCGGTCGACCACCAGGACGTCGCCTGCGCCGAGCAGGCTGAGCTGGAGCGCGGTGGCCGCGCCGATGACGCCGGCGCCGATGATGATCACGTCGGCGGTCATGGCCGCCGCCTCCCGCCCCGCAGGTCGGCCAGGACCCGCCGGGCCGCGTTGTAGCCGGGCGCGCCGGTGACTCCGCCTCCCGGGTGAGCTCCGGCGCCGCACAGGTATAGCCGCTCGATTGGCGTCGCGTAGCGCGCCCAGCCCGGCACCGGGCGCATGTGGAACAGCTGGTCGGGGCTAATGTCGCCGTGGAAGATGTTGCCCTCGGTAAGGCCGTAGTCGCGCTCCAGGTCCAGCGGCGTCAGCACCTGCCTGGCGACGACGGCAGCAGGAACGTTGGGCGCGAACCGGGCGATCCTGGCGAGCACGCGGTCGCCAAGCTCGTCCCTGAGGCCATCCCAGGTCCCCGCGGCCAGCCGGTAGGGCAGGTACTGAACGAAGCACGTCATGATGTGCCGCCCCGGCGGCGCCAGCGAGTCATCGATGTTGGACGCGACCACGCAGTCGACGAATAGCTGGTCGGAATCAGCGAGCTCGCCCTGCTTGGCCCGGTCGTAGCAGGCGTCGGCGACCGACAGCTCGGGCGGAAGGGTGAACAGGGCGCGGCGGCCCGGGCCGGCGTCCGCGGGCATCCCGATCACCTGCGGCTCCGCATCGAGCACGAAGTTGACCTTGCCGCATGGACCATCCATCTTGATCCCGGCAACCGCGGCCCTGAAGTCCTCGGGCAGCTCCTCCTTGTCGACCAGGCCGAGGAATGTCCGCTTCGGGTCGGCCCCCGACAGCACCGTGCCCGCTTCGATCTCGGTGCCGTCCTCCAGCGCGACGCCGGTCGCCCGGCCGGCCCGCACCAGGATGCTGGCGACCGGGGCGCCGGTGACGATCTGCATCCCGGCCGCGCTCCCGGCAGCGGCGATCGCGTCGCTGATGGCGCCCATCCCGCCCATCACATGGCCGAAGAAGCCCTGCACCGCCGCCTCGCCGCCGGTCAGCAGGTGGAACGCGAGGCCGAGCAGCGTGCCGGGCTGGTAGGGGCCGCCGTGCTTGCCGTACAGGTTGTTGGCCAGCAGCAGGGCCTTCGCCTGCCGGGATTCGAACCGCGCGTCGATGAACTGGCCGAGGCTGCCGGTCAGTAGCCGGGTGAGGCCGTCAAACTCCGCCCCGCGCACGCCGCGCATGCTGTGGCCGAGCCGCAGCAGCTCACGCAGGCCCCGCAGCCCTGTTGCCCGCGTGTCGGGCGGCATCTGCATGAACAGCGGCTGCAGCCTGCTGGCCAGCGCCCGCAGCTCCTCATCCGCGGCGGTAAACGAGCGTGCGTCCGCAGCGGAGAATCGGCTGATCTCCGCGGCAGTCCGCTCCGCGTCGCTCCACGCCGCGAGCACGTCACCGCCTTCGAGTGCCACCTGCACCGCTGGCTCGCAGGGGGTCATCCGCAGCCCGTACTGGCCCAGGCTCAGCTCCCTGATGACCTCCGGCCGCAGCATCGACGCGATGTACGAGGTCGTCGAGGCCCGGCAGCCCGGCGCGATCTCCTCGGTAACACAGCACCCGCCGATCACATCCCGGCGCTCCACCACCAGCGTGGCGAGGCCAGCCCTGGCCAGCAAGGCCCCCGCGGTGAGACCGTTGTGCCCCGCGCCCACCACGACCACGTCCCACCTTGCGCGGGCCTGGGTGCTAGTGATCATTTTGACTTCCGGTCAGATAAGCGCCTCGATTGATTGACGAGTATGGGTAGAGTGCCTGATCATGTCATTACATTGAGACGACAGGAAACGGGCATTGAATATGACCGCTGGTCAAACTGAGGGCTCCGGGGCAGGCGAGTGGCTTGCCGCGCGCGCAGA
>JASHUE010000354.1:0-2858 GCA_030040195.1 Streptosporangiaceae bacterium
AGCGCGGCCACCTGCTGTGGCGGCGGCTCCGGCACGGCGCTGGCGGCGGGCTGCACCGGGCCGTCGGCCGGCCAGACGCACTCGGCCGCCTGGACGTCCAGCGGGAGGGCCAGCACGACGGTGCGCCGCTCGTCCGCGGCGGTCAGGTATGCGCGGACGGCGTCGTCGATGGCCAGGCTGGGCGAGTGCAGGCGCGCGGGGGTCGCCCCGATGCTCGTGGCCAGCGCGGCCACGTCGATCCTGAAGTTGGACTGCACCGCCGATGCGCTGACGTCCGCGGCGAGCACGATCAGCGGAGTACGGCTCTTGGCCGCCTCGGTGAGCCCGGTCACAGCGTTGGTCAGGCCCGGTCCCTGGTGCACGCTCACGATGCCGGGACGGCCGGTGCTTCGCGCCCAGGCATCGGCCATACACGCCGCGCCGCACTCATGCCGGGCGGCCACGTACCTGGCGCCTTTGGCGATCAGGGCGTTCGTGAGGTGGAAGTTCCCGCTGCCCACCACCCCGAAGACCGTGTCGGCACCGAGCTCGGCCAGCGCCGCAGCGACCGCGTCGGTGACGCGCATCACGGCCGCTCGACCAGCGCGAGCACGCGCGCGGGGCTACCCGATCCGTTCACGATCGGTAGCGGGCCCGTTACCAGCACGACTCCGGTGGCCGGCAGAGACGCCAGGTTCTGCAGCTGGGTCAGGCCGTACTTGCCGGCTCCGAGCAAGGCCGCATGGCAAGGGAACGGGGGGTCGAACGAGTGTGCGGCCCCCGCATCAGTGCCTACGGTTTCCACGCCCAGGCCTATGACCGGCGCTTCCTCTGCCAGCCAGCGTGCGCACTCCACCGAGACGCCGGGCGTGTGCGGGCCGCTCTCGTTGGCGTTCAGGAAGTCGGCCTGGCTGGCGGACCTGGCGTCCCAGCCGGTCCGGTACAGCAGCCACCCGCCGTCGGGCAGCGATCCGTGCTCGGACTCCCACTTCTTGATGTGATCGGGCTCAAGCAGGAAATCCGGGTTGGCAGCGGCCTCGGCGGAGTAGTCGAGGACGACCGCCGGAGCGATGAGGCTGGTGGGGGGTACCGCCGAGACATCCAGGCCGTCCCTGCCCGTGATCCAGTGGACGGGCGCATCGAAGTGGGTGCCCGTGTGCTCGCCGGTTGTGATGTTGTTCCAGTACCAGCCCGGCCCGCGCTCGTCGTAGCGGCTGATCTCCTGCATGCTGAACGGCACCGTGTTCCCGAATGGGGGCGGCAGCTGGATGATCGGGGTACTCGGCTCGAGCCGGGCAGTCAGATCAATTACCTCGATTCGGGCCGATCGGATCGCGGCGGTGAGCTGGTCGAGCAGCGGCATGGAGTGCCTCCGGAGTAGCTGGCGGGTATCCGGGCCATAAACAATCGGGGGCCTGCCCCGGACGTATGCACCAGACTGCCGCAGTCCGGCCGGGCCGGGGAAGACCTAGGCCCGGCTGGTCAGGTTCGTCACGCACAATAGGGACATGACAACGCCCGTGATTAAGTCAGAAACGCTGGTGACCGAGGACGGCGTACCCATCGACGCCGTCCATCTGCCCGGCGACCGGCGGCTGGCGTTCGTTCTGGCTCACGGGTTCACCCTGAACTGGCAGCGGCCGTCCGTCTGGCGGGTGGCCAGGCGGCTCAGCCGGTTCGGCGGGGTGGTCGCCTTCGACTTCCGCGGGCACGGCCGGTCAGGCAGCGCATCCACGCTGGGCGATCTTGAGATCAGGGATCTGGACGTGGCGATGAGGTATGCGCGCGAACTCGGCTATCAGCGGATCGTCACGGTCGGCTTCTCCATGGGCGCCTCGATCGTGCTCAGGCACGCCGGGCTGCTGGGCGGCGAAGACGCGGTGATCTCCATAAGCGGCCCCGGCCGCTGGTATTACCGGGGCACGCTTGCGATGCGGAAGGTCCACTTCGCCGTCGAGCACCGCGTTGGCCGCATGATCGCCAGCAGGTTCCTGAACACCAGGATTAGCGGGGGCCGGTGGGATCCGATCCCGGTGCCTCCGGCCGATGCGGCGGCCAAGATCGCGCCTACGCCCCTGCTGATCGTGCATGGAGACCAGGACGAGTACTTCCCGACCGAGCATGCCGAACAGTTGTTCGAGGCGGCACATCAGCCCAAGGAGCTGTGGATCGTGCCCGGGTTCGGTCACGCCGAGACCGGGGCGCAGGCCGCTCTGCTTGACCGGATCGGGAGCTGGGCCGTGACCGCGGTCACCCCGAGCGTCGCCCCGGACGTCGTGGCCTGACCAGCTAGGTTGAAAACTGCGCGAACCCCCACCGCAGCAGGTTCGCGGCCGCGGTAAAGCGCTCGTTGGGGTCGGTGCTCGTGCTGTTCAGCACCACGCCAAGCAGCTCATGCCCGTTGCGGGCGGCCTCGAAGAGCAGGCAGTACCCGGCCTTCGCCGTGTAGCCGGTCTTGATCCCGATCGTGCCACGGAACTCGCTGAGCAGCAGGTTGGTGTTTTTCCAGTAATAGTGGTGATGCAGCCGCGTGGCGCGGATGATGATCTTGTTAAGCCGCACGATCTGACGGAACGAGGCGTACCTCATGACCGCCGCGGCCAGCAGCATCAGGTCGCCAGGGGTGGAGTAGGTTGTGTACTCCGTCGGCCACGGCAGCCCGTCGAAGTTGGCATAATGCGTCCTGGTCATGCCCAGTTTGCGGGCCTCGGCGTTCATCTTGCTCACGAAGCGCCTCCAGCCCGGCCCGTAACTGTTGGCGAGCAGGTAAGCCGCGTCGCTGCCGGACGGCAGCAGCAGGCCCTCGAGCAACTGCCTGGCCGTCATGAGGTCACCGGGGATCAGGCCGGCCTCGCTGGGGTCGTAGGCCTGCCCGTACT
>JASHUE010000355.1:0-3537 GCA_030040195.1 Streptosporangiaceae bacterium
GAGCCAGCCGATGACGGTTGACCCCGCTGACGACCCGTTGCCGGAAACGGGTGGCGGTGTGATACGAGTGGGCGGTTACAGGGCCTGCGTCGCCGAGCCCGCCCTTCCTATGATCGAGGCGCGCCCGCTGGGACGCGCCATACCTAGCCGGTGCCCGGCCAGGTCGCATGCGAAGCCGCGACGGAACCGCGGAAAGCGCGAGCTGGCCTGGCCGGGAAGCCGCCTAGAACCGCGCCGAGCTAGCGGGAGGGCCGCCTGGCCCGGTGGCGGCAGCCATCAGCCTCGAAAATCTGTGCACGGTGGCTCGGCGGCAGTGCTGGCTACAGTCCCGGCTCGGTGCCGCAGCCTGCGTCGTGCCAGTAGGTGCCGTGGTATCCGATGTTGTAATCCTCCGAACACAAGCTGTCCCAGGTCTGCGGACCGGTTATCCCGTCCACCTTGTCCTTCCAGAACGTTTGGAACGACTCAACGTCGTTGGTTGTGTCGGGTCCGTAGGACCCGTCGACCGTGAGCAGCTGGTCGGCACCGAGGTAAACGCCGTAATCCTGCTGGTAGTAGAAAATGTCGTTCAGCAGGATCTGCTCGTCGGCCACGCAGGCCTCGTAGTAGGGTTCGTCGGCGATGCTGAAGTCCTCCGTCACGCACCCTGAAGGGTCCGCAGCAGCCCCCGCGGCCCGCGGCGCCGTAACGTGACCAGGAGCGGAAACCGTCGCCGTGGCGGCGGATGCGGCGGTGGTGCTCAGGGTGGCTAACGCTGCCGCGGCCACCATCGTGATGCCGGTGACGACATGGGTGCCGATTCTTCCTTTGAACATGTGTTCTCCTTTCCTTTGCCCATCGCGTCTCCTGCCTCGGGGCGACTGCGCACGCGGCCGAAGACGTCTGGGCAGCGCCACTAATGAGAAGCTCCTTTCGGATGAGACGGCCGGGAGATGGACACGGCCTCCTCGATGAAGCGGCCGACGGCCGCGCGACTGAGGGGATTGTTATGCCGGTCAGGACCGGAGCACCAGAGCGCGCATGAGGCATGAATGATGCAAGCAGGCAGCTGACCACCACGAATAGTCACGGGAAATATCCAGCCCGGCAAGGCAGCTGCTGTGCCGGCAACATCTGCTGCTCCCTGTTAGGCAGATACCGAATCCTCGCCTCGGCCGGGGATGAGCTGCCCGTCCGGCGGCTGACCTGAGCGTCCGGTAGCGGTCAGCGGCTGGACCGGACACTGCGGCAGGTCAGCATCGGCGCCGGGCCCGGCGGGCGGCGCCCTCTGTAGCCAGGCACTATGCCGATGACACGCTCGGCGTCTGGCCACCGGGCAGGCTGACGGCCAAAGAAGATGACGCCCATGCGCCCCGGACTTACGCTCATCACGCAGGGTCGGACGACTATGACAGGATTCCGGTGGGTGGCCGGGTACGCCATGACGAACGCGGCAGTCAAGCGGGACCGGCTCACTCAGCGGCGTAAAGCGCTCGGCTTGACTCAGGAAGATCTGGCCGGTCTGCTAGAGGTCGAGCGATCCACGGTGGCCCGGTGGGAGCGCGGCAAGTCTGCGCCACTGCCGTGGATCCGGCCCAAGCTGGCCAGGGCGCTTGGAGTCTCCCTGGATCGGCTCGAGAAACTGCTGGCCATCAGCGAGGCGGCAGCAGACCGGCCAGCGCCGACGGTGCCGCGGCAGCTTCCCGCGGCAGTGGCCGGGTTCACCGGCCGGGTGGCCGAGCTGGCGGCGCTGACGGCCGTGCTGGACGATGCCCGAGACGCGGAGCCGGGCACGGTGGTGATATCCGCGATCGGCGGAACCGCCGGGGTGGGCAAGACCGCACTGGCGCTGCACTGGGCACACCAGGTCGCGGACGAGTTCCCCGACGGGCAGCTGTATGTGAACCTGCGCGGTTACGACCCGGACCAGCCGGTCGCGGCGGCCGACGCGTTGGCCGCGTTCCTGCGTTCGTTGGGCGTGCCGGGCCGGGACATCCCGAACGACGAGGCCGAACGGGCGGCCCGGTACCGCAGCCTGCTGGCCGGGAAACGAGCGATCCTCGTGCTGGACAACGCCAGCACGGTCGAGCAGGTCCGGCCGTTGCTGCCCGGCCACCCCCGATGCGTAGTTATCGTGACGAGCCGTGACTCCCTCGCCGGGCTGGTCGCCCGGAACGGCGCGCAGCGCCTGGACCTGGATCTGCTGCCGCTGCGCGACGCGCTCGCGCTGCTGCGGCAACTCATCGGCGCGCGCGTGGACGCCGAACCCGTAGCAGCGGTGACGATGGTCAGGCAATGCGCCCGGCTGCCGCTGGCGCTGCGGGTAGCCGCCGAATTGGCCGCCGCACGCCGGCGTGTCCCGCTCGCGGAGCTGGTCAGCGAGCTCCGCGACCAGCGGAAACGGCTGGACCTGCTGCACGCCGGTGGCGACCCTGCCACCAGCGTGCGAGCGGTGTTTTCCTGGTCCACCGGGCGGCTCAGTGAGGAAGCGGCGCGGATGTTCCGGCTGCTGGGCCTGCACCCCGGGCCGGACATCTCCGTCCCTGCGGCCGCCAGCCTGGCCGCACTGGGAGAGGCCGACGCCCGCGCCGTGCTGGGTGAGCTGGCCCGCGCGCACCTGATTGCCGAGCACGTGCCCGGCCGGTATGCCTTCCACGACCTGCTGCGCGCCTACGCCGCCGAGCAAGCCCGCCACACCGACAGCGACACCAGCCGGCGCGAGGCCACCGGGCGGGTGCTCGACCACTACCTGCACACCGCCGCCCGCGCCGCTGTGCTGCTGAACCCGGCTAAGGAGCCGGTGGTCCTCGCCCCGCCCAGGCCGGGCGCCGCTGCCAGCCAGCTCGCCGACTACCCGCAGGCCCTGGCCTGGTTCGAGGCCGAGCGCCGGGTCCTGCTCGCCGCTGTCAGCCTCGCCGCAGAATCCGGGTTCCAGCGCCATGCCTGGCAGGTGCCCTGGGCCTTGGCATCTTTCCTGCGAATTCGCGGGCACTACCGGGAATATGCCGCGACCCAGCGCACGGCGCTGGCCGCCGCGACCCGCCTGGACGACACCGCCGGGCAGGCCCTGTCCAGTCGGCTGCTGGCAATAGCCTGCACTGACCTCGGCGACCATGATCAGGCTCGGGACCACTTCGTCACCAGCCTCACGAGGTACCACCAGGCTGCCGACCGCCTCGGTGAAGCTAAAGTCCACCAGAATCTCGGCGTGCTCGCCGAGCGCCAGGCCCGTTACGCCGACGCGCTCGCGCATGCCGAGCAGGCGCTGTGCCTGTACCAGGCCATCGGCCACAAGGCGGGACAGGCCGCAGCGCTCAACAGCATCGGCTGGGACCACGGCCTGCTCGGCGACTACCAGCAAGCCCGCGCGTTCTGCCGGCAATCACTCACCCTGTGCGCGGAAACCGGCAACCGCTGGCTCCAGGCAGGAGTCTGGGACAGCCTGGGATACGCCGAGCGCCATCTGGGCAACTACGCCGATGCCGACACCTGCTACCAGCGCTCGCTCAGCATCCTCAGAGAATCCGGCGACCGCCTCAACGAAGCGGGGACCCTCAC
>JASHUE010000356.1:0-4492 GCA_030040195.1 Streptosporangiaceae bacterium
GCCGCCGCAGCACTGCGCCCGGACACGGGTGCCGGGGAGGCGGCCGCGGCGGTCGTCGGCAGGCCGGCCAGCAGGCCCGTGCCTGCCACGCCAGCGGCCAGCAGTGCGGCCAGTATCCGGCGCGCTGGGCGCATGACCTCTCCCGTCGCGGCGGGTCGCTGTCCCGAGAAAGCGATTTAAATCGCTTGAATCGTTACGGGCATCGTACTACCGGCGGATAAACGCCCAGTTCTCACCAACCGGTCGGCAGCGGCATCCCTTCGGCATAGCCGGCCGCGCCCTGAATGCCGACGACCGCGTGCTCGTGCAAGCCGTCCAGGTTGTCGGCGCCCGCGTACGTGCAGGCGCTGCGCAGGCCCGCCGTGATCGCGTCGAGCAGGTCTTCCACCCCGGGCCGCTGTGCGTCCAGGTACATCCGCGAGCTGGAGATCCCCTCCTCGAAAAGCTCCTTCCTGGCCCGGTCAAAGGCCGAGTCGGCCGCGGCTCGCAGCCGGACCGCCCTGGCCGAGGCCATCCCGAAGCTCTCCTTGTACAGACGGCCGTCCGCGTCGCGGAACACGTCGCCCGGCGACTCGCAGGTCCCGGCGAACCAGGAGCCGATCATGACGCATGAGGCACCGGCCGCGAGGGCGAGCGCGACATCCCGGGGATACCGGACGCCGCCGTCGGCCCAGACGTGGCGGCCCATCCGGCGGGCCTCGGCCGCGCATTCCAGCACGGCGCTGAACTGCGGCCTTCCGACGGCGGTCATCATCCGCGTGGTGCACATGGCGCCGGGCCCGACGCCGACCTTCACGATGTCGGCGCCGGCCTCGACCAGGTCGGCCACGCCCTCGGCCGTGACGACGTTGCCCGCGGCGACCGGCACCCCCGGGCTGATCCCGCGGACCGCCCGCAGGGCCTGCAGCATCTTGTGCTGGTGGCCGTGGGCGGTATCGACCACCAGCAGGTCGGCTCCGGCGTCCAGCAGCAGCTTGGCCTTGCCTTCCACGTCGCCGTTAATGCCGATGGCCGCGGCGATCCGCAGCCGCCCCCTGGCATCGGTAGCCGGCTGGTAGACCGTGGCGCGCAGGGCGCCGGTGCGGGTGAGTATCCCGACGCAGCGGCCCTTCGTGTCGACGACGGGAGCCACCCGGTGCCGCCCGTCGTGCAGGAGCTGGAATGCCCGCTCCGGATCCGTGCCTGCCGGCAACGTCAGCAGCTCGGTCGACATGACCTGGTCAAGCTGGGTGAAGCGGTCGACGCCGGTGCAGTCCGCCTCCGTGACGATTCCGACCGGTCGCTGCTCATCGTCAAGCACTACGACGGCGCCGTGGGCCCGCTTCGGCAGCAGGCTCAGCGCATGCCCGGTCGTCGCGGTCGGCCCGAGCGTCAGCGGCGTGTCGTGGACCAGGTCCCTGTGCTTGACCCAGGAGATCACCTCGGCCACGACGTCGACGGGGATGTCCTGCGGCAGGACCGCGATGCCACCGCGGCGGGCGATAGTTTCAGCCATCCGCCGCCCGGCCACGGCCGTCATGTTCGCGACGATCACGGGAATGGTTGCGCCGCTGCCGTCCCTGGCGGTCAGGTCAACGTCGAGCCGGGACCCGACTTCCGACTTGCTCGGAACGAGGAAGACATCGTTGTAGGCCAGGTCGTGGGCTGGCTCGCTGAGGAATCGCACTCTTCCTATTGTCCCCCAGCGGCCGGCGTGCCCCGCGCCAGCGACCTAACGTCGGCGAGCAGTGTCGGGATATAGACCACTACTACCGCATATATCCCTTACCCGTGTCGGCGCTCGCAATGTTCGCGTCGCCCAGTACGATCCCTGGCATGGAAGACAGCCTGGGCAGCGAGAGTGCGGCCAAGCTCGCCGTGCTCATCGACGCTGACAACACGCGGCCCGCCGTTATCGAAGGACTGCTGGCAGAGGTCGCCAAGTTCGGCACCGCGACCGTGAAGCGCGCCTACGGTGACTGGACCGGAACTCAGCTGCGCGGCTGGAAGGATCAGCTGCTGGCCCAGTCCATCCAGCCGATCCAGCAGTTCGCCTACACCAGCGGGAAGAATGCGACTGACGCCGCGATGGTTATCGATGCGATGGACCTGCTGTACTCGGGGCGCTTCGACGGGTTCTGCCTGGTCTCAAGCGATAGCGACTTCACCCGCCTGGCGGCCCGGATTCGCGAATCGGGCCTGATCGTCTACGGATTCGGCGAGCGGAAGACGCCGAAGCCCTTTGTCGCGGCCTGCGACAAGTTCATCTACATCGAGAACCTCGCCTATCACGAGGACGCCGCCGCGCACGAGGACGCGGCGCTCAAGCCGACACCGCGGCTGTCCGCGACCCAGCTCAAGCGAGACGCCGCGCTGGTCACCATGCTCCGCAACGCGGTCGAGGCAGCATCCGACGATGACGGCTGGGCAGTGCTAGCGTCCGTAGGTCACATCCTCACCGAGCAGCGCCCCGACTTCGACTCTCGCAACTACGGCTACGCCAAGCTCAGTGACCTGATGGCCGCCACCACGCTGTTCGAGCTGGAACGCCGCAGCCCGGGCGACGGCAAGCCTGCGATCATCTACGTTCAGGACAACCGCCGGGGCCCGGCGCGCAAGTCGCGGAGCCGCGCGGCAAGCTAGCGCGGGAGCCTGTGCTCAGGAGCCGAGCACCTGCGTCAGGTACGCGTCGCCGAAGCGATGGTCCGGGTCCAGCGCCTCGCGTAGCGCGACGAACTCGCTGAACTTCGGGTACTCCCGGCTCAGGTACTCGGCATCGCGGGTGTGCATCTTGCCCCAGTGCGGCCGCCCGCCGACCGCCGTCATGATCGCCTCGACCTCGGTGAAATAGGGCTCGTGCGGCGAGGGGTGGAAGACGTGGAAAGCGATGTAGGCGCTGTCCCGCCCGTACGCGGTTGATAGCCACAGGTTGTCCGAGGGCGTGACCCGCACCTCGATCGGGAAGCTGATGCGCCAGTCTCGCCGCTGGATCAGGGACTTGACCTCGGCCAGCACGTCCGAGAGCGTGGCCCGCGGTACGGCGTACTCCTGTTCCTTGAACCGCACCCGGCGCGGGCTGGTGAAGACGCGGTAGGCCGCGTCGACGTAAGTCCGCGAGCCGAGCGCCCGGGCGGCGACCGAGTTGATCGTCGGGATCACCGTCGGCACCCGGCGGCCGAGCTGATTCGTGGCGTTGAAGACCGTGTTGGACAGGAACTCGTCGTCCAGCCAGTACCGCCACCGCGGCAGGGGGTGCGCCGGCCCATCGGACCGGTTGTTCCGCTTGGTCAGGCAGCCCTCGCTGTACGGGAACCAGAAGAACTCGAAGTGCTCGTTGTCGGAGGTCAGCTCGTCCAGTTCGCTGATCACGCGGGACCAGCTCATCGGCTCCTCACGGGCCTCAAGCAGGAACGCCGGCACGACGTTGAACGTCACCGCGGTGACGATGCCGAGCGCGCCGAGGCCGACGCGGGCCGCGTCGAACAGCCCGGCCGCGCCTGGCACGGTCAGCCCGCCAGAGGGGGAGTCAGCCGAGCAGGTCACGACAGTGCCGTCAGCTAGGACTAGCTCGAGGCCGGCGATCTGGGTGGCCATGCCGCCGACGTCGCGTCCGGTGCCGTGGGTGCCGGTCTGGGTGGCGCCCGCCACCGTCTGCACCTGGATGTCGCCCATGTTGGCCAGCGACAGGCCGCGGGCGAGCAACGCGGGGTTGAGAACATGCAGCGGGCAGCCGGCCTCGACCGTGACCGTGCCTGCGGCCGGGTCGACCGACCTGATCGCGGTCATCCTGCCCGGCCTGAGCAGCACGCCGTCGGAGACGGCCGTCGGGGTGAAGGAGTGTCCGCTGCCGGTCATGCGGACCGCCAGCCCGTCCTCGGCGGCCCGTCGGACCTCGCCGGCCACCTCGTCCGCGGATGCAGGAGAAGCAGTACGACGCGGGCTGGCCGTAACGTTACCGGCCCAGTTGTGCCAGCCAGCGGACCCGCCGGCCTGAGCGCTATCGCTTCGCATCGACCTATTGTGCCGCCAGCACCTCACCAGTCGCGCACAGCCTGCGCTGCCCCAGCAGGCAGACTGCTACCGCCAGTGCGCCGCACCCGGCCGCGAACGCAAAACTGACCCTCGGTCCAGCCGCATCGACAAGCTGGCCAGCGACGGACGAGCCGATCGCGACGCCTACCGAGATCATCGAGGACAGCCACGTCATGGCCTCGGTCCGCCGGACATCGGAGGCCTGACGCTCGATCAGGCCGTACCCGGCGATGAGGGTCGGGGAGATCGCGAGCCCGCAGACCAGCATGGTGAGGTCGAGGGATACCAGACTCGGCTGCGTCCAGAACGTGCAGACCCCGGCCACCGTGATCGTAAGCGTGACGACGAACCGACGCTCCAGCGGTGCCCGCCAGGTCCGGGATCCGTACCAGAGTCCGCCCAGCGCGCTGCCGAGCGCGTAGGTGCCCAGGATGAAGCCTGCCAGCGGCTTATGGCCCTGCACCTGCGCGAAGTCCACGGT
>JASHUE010000357.1:0-10714 GCA_030040195.1 Streptosporangiaceae bacterium
CACGCCTGGCAGTTCGCCAAGGCCCAGTACACCGCCGATGCTCGTGGCTGGACGCGATTCGTCTCGATGCAGAATCACTACAACCTGGTCTACCGCGAGGAGGAGCGGGAGATGATCCCGCAGTGCATCGACCAGGGTGTCGGAGTGATTCCGTGGAGCCCGCTCGCGCGCGGGTTCCTCACCGGCACCAGGACAAGAGACGGTGAGCGGCACACGGTTCGGGCCGGAAGCGATCCGTTCGGCGACACGCTGTACAAGGTCGATGCTGACTTCGACGTGGCCGACCGGTGTGCCGAGGTGGCCGCCGGACGGGGCGTCCCGCCGGCGCAAGTGGCCCTGGCCTGGCTGCTGCACCGGCCCGGCGTGACCGCGCCGATCGTTGGCGCGACAAAGCCCGGCCACCTCGAAGATGCGCTCGCGGCCGAGCAGCTTGCGCTCTCAGACGAGGAGATGAACCGCCTCGAGGTGCAGTATGTGCCGCATCCGGTTCTCGGCCACCTGTAGGGGCTCCGGGCTGAGCCGCGGCCCGAGCCAGCCTTCGACGGGTGCGCGAGCACCGAGCCGAGTCTCCAGACCGAAGCGATTCCGTTATAACACCGCGATTCCGTCGCGACGGCCGGCCGGGATATGCAGGGCAATGGCACACCTCTAGCGTGACCTCCCGGAGGCGCACATGGGCAGGACCCGAGCTCTGGCCGCACTCGCCCGGTTAGCGATCGCGGCTGGCCTGCTTACGCTCGCGGTGCCCGCGGCGGCACTGGCGGTGCCATCCGGGCCCGGGGCCGCCGCACCGGCCGCGCGCCGGGCGGCTGCTGCGGGCTTGCCCGCCGGTGAGCGCCAGATCTGCCCGCCATCCAGCCAGGCGGGCATGATGTCCTGCCAGGTGGTGATCCGGGTCGCGGGCAGACCCCGGCCGGCTCTGGGCGGCGCGAGCGGGACCGCATCGGCGAGCCAGGACGGGTACGGACCGGCGAGCCTGCGCAGCGCCTACCGGCTCGTGCGCGCCTCGGCACGTGGAGGCCAAGGCGAGACGGTCGCCGTCGTCGACGCTTACAACAACCCCGATCTGGCTGCGAACCTGGCCGTGTACCGCCGGGAGTTCGGCCTGCGGCCATGCACCCCCGCCACCGGCTGCCTGCGGGTCCTGAACCAGGCGGGCAAGGCAGCCCCGCTGCCGAGGCCTAACGCGGACTGGGGCCTGGAAGAGGCGGTCGACGTGGAGATGATCTCGGCCATCTGCCCCAACTGCCGCATTGTGCTGATCGAGGCCAGCTACCCGAGCATCCGACAGCTTGGCCTGGCCGAGGCGACCGCCGCCGCCACCGGGGCGCGGTTCATCAACAACAGCTGGTCGGGCGCCGAGTTTCCCGGCGAGACGACGTACGACAAGTACTTCAACCATCCCGGCGACGCGGTCGATGTCGCGTCCGGCGACTACGGCTACGCCGTCAGTTACCCGGCGGCCAGCCAGTACGTCACCGCCGTAGGCGGTACCACGCTGCGGCCGGACAAATCAGCCAGCCGCCACTGGATCGAGAGGGCCTGGGGTAGCGGCGGCGAGGCCGGGCGCAATGGGAGCTCGTACAACCTGGGCACAGGCTCGGGCTGCTCAATGCTCGAGCCCAAGCCCTCCTGGCAGACCGAGAAGGTGGACGATAACCCGGCAGGCTGCCTGAACCGCACCGACAACGACGTATCGGCCGATGCCGACCCCGGCACCGGCGTCGCGATCTATGACACCTACGCCGGCGGCGGCCAGCCATGGGTGGAGGTCGGCGGTACGAGCATCGCCACCGCCATCATCACCGGCGTGTACGCGCTAGCGGGTACGCCGGCCCTCGGTACGTACCCGGCCTCCTATCCCTACCGGGATTCCGCCGGCCTGTTCGACGTGATCGGTGGCAGCAACGGCACCTGCGAGCCCAGCCGGCCCTACCTCTGCAATGCGGTCCGCGGCTATGACGGGCCGACGGGACTCGGCACGCCCGACGGCGTCGGCGCCTTCGGCGATCACGGCACGCGGCCGGTCACGCTTCAGGACCCCGGCACGCAGGACGTCGGCGCGGGCGCCAGATTCTGGCTGCGGATCACCGGCCTCGACGCCAGGCAGCAGGCGACTTCCCTGGCCTACGGCGCGACCGGGCTGCCGCAGGGACTGTCGATCCGGGCAATTCCGGGCTCCACCGACGCCGTCATCAGCGGCGTGCTCCCGCAGGCTCCGGCAAGCCAGCAGGTAACCGTCACCGCGAAGGATGCCGCGACGGGCATGACCGGATCCCTGCGCTTCATGATCGTCAGTGTCGCGTCCCTTACCACCACCGGCGATGCCCCAGGGCGAATGAGCCTGCACGATACCGGGCTTTGCCTCGATGCCGGCGCCGGCCAGGCGGGCTCCGCGGTGAGGGTCGAGCAGTGCGCCAGCGTGGCTGGGCAGCTCTGGAACTACAGCTCCGGCGGGTCGCCAGGCAGCGCCGGCGCCCTCTCTGCGGGCACCCAGTGCCTGGGCCGCTCGGGATCCACTCTGGTGCTTGCCACCTGCCAGCTCGGCTCGGCTGCGCAAGGCTGGATCGCGGCCGGCTACGGCATGCTGAGAAACGCTGAGGGCGGCGGATGCCTGGCCGTCGGCAGGGTGTCCGCCAGCCAGCGGGTGCGACTCGGCCCATGTAACGAGTCCGGGGACGTGCGCTGGACGCTCCCCGCCGGGCCGCTGGTGGCGGGCGGCCGCGGCTTGTGCGCCGCGGGCTCAGGCGCAGGGGACATACCAGGGCCGATCGAGGTGGTCGGCTGCGATGCGAATACGGCCGACCAGATGATCACGGTGCACGGGGACGGCAGCATCGAGGTGACCGGCGACTGCTTCGACGTGCCCGGGCCGAGCTTCATCAGCAGCCCTCTGGACGGGACGGCCGTTGTGCAGAATCTCTGCGAAGGGAGCACCCAGTCCTCCCAGGTGTGGCTGATCGGGCCTGGCGGCGAGCTGATCAACAACTACTCGGGGAAGTGCCTGGATGACCCTGGCGACGGCGGCAGCGGCACCGCTCTGGTCCAGGAAGACTGCTACGGATCGGCCGGGGAGATCTGGGCCGTCAATTAGGGAACCAAATCCTGACCTCTTGACCTGCCGGAACGAGGTCGGATCCGCCCAGCCACTAACAGACCGGATAAAGTGCTCCTGGCCCGCCAAGACCGTCAGGCGGGCAGACAGGAGCGATAGCGCCGGTGCGCGATTCCGGAAGCCAGCCGAGCGGGCTGGGCTGGCTGCCGCCGCGCTGGCAGCTAGTCCTGCTCGTCTCCTGGACCGTAGTCTGCGCCAAGCTCTCGCTGCTCGGCTCAACCGGGCGGCGGGTAGGCAGCGGTCTGGACTGGAAGGCGTTCCTGGTGCCGGGCAGTCGGCTGCTCTACTCCGGACCAGCGGGGTACTCCTGCCCTGGCGGGCAGTTTGCCCATCTGGCAGGCGGCCTGCATCTGTATGCCAGCTACCCCTGCCTCCAGATCGGGCCGCTGGCCTTCGCGGTCGCTGGGCCGATCCGGGTGCTCAGTCCGGACAACGGGGTGGTCGCGGCCGATTTGATCATGTCGGCCATCGGCCTGGTGATCCTCCTGGTGATCTGGCGAGTCATGGGGATCGCCCGTCCGGAACTGCTCACCAGCCGGGCAGCGCGATGGACGTTCCTGACCGGCTCGGCAATTTTCATGGTCGCCTGGGAAACCCTGGCCGTCGGGGACGGCCACCTCGATGATGTGCTGGCGCTGCTGTTTGCCGGGCTCGCGGTGCTGGCCGGAGTCAGGGGCCGTCCGGTGCTGACCGGACTGGCGCTCGGCCTGTCTGTCGATGCCAAGCCCTGGGGCCTCATCTTCCTGCCGGTCTTGCTGCTGGCGGCCGGCATCGGTGCCTGGCGGGCGGCCGACCTGGCTGGTCGGCCGGCGCGCGAGAGCCTGCGCCCGTGCTTGCTTGCCGCGAGTGCCGCTCTCGTCGTGATAGCGGCCGGCTGGCTGCCGTTCTACCTCGCCGATCCCGGTGGCACGGCTGCGGCGCTGCACTTCCACATCTACAACGCGCCCGCCTCGGGCCTGCGCGTGCTCGGCGTCGACTCGAAGGAAGGTCCGGCATGGGTCCGGCCGGCTCAGATAGCTCTGGGCTGCCTGCTCGGCGCGATTGCCGTCCGGCGGGGCCGCTGGCCCGCGGTGCTGCTGCTGGGCGCGGCAGCCAGGATCGGGCTGGACCCGGCCGCGCACGGCTACTACACCCCCGGCCTGCTCGTCGGGGCGATGCTGTGGGACCTGGTCGGGGCTCGTCGTCCGATTCCGTTCTGGACCGCGCTCGTTTTCTTCGCGCTTAACGTGTTTCCTGCGCTCACGATTGACGGGAACCTGCGCGGCGACGCACGGCTGGGCCTGGTCGTCCTGATTGGCGTGGCAATCGTGCTCGCTCCGGCCCGGTGGTGCTGGCAACCGGAATCGGCCGGGTCCGCCCGCCAGCAGGAGGCACCCAGAACCGTCCTCGTGGCGTAGTGTCCGGCGCCCGGGAGTCGCCTGGTCGAGAGGTTAGGCCAGTGTCGGCCGGTCATGCCATGCTCAGACTGCGACGATCCGCCGACTTCAGAAGCGAGGCTCGAAATGGCATTCCAGGGCTGGCCAGAGGAGGCGGTCGACTTCTATGAAGGGCTCGCGGCCGACAACTCCAAGACCTACTGGCTGGCCCACAAGCAGATCTACGAGGACTGCGTCTTGCGCCCGATGACCGAGCTGCTGACCGAACTCGGGCCCGAGTACGGTGAGGGGAAGATCTTCCGGCCGTACCGCGACGTGCGGTTCAGCAAGGACAAGTCGCCGTACAAGACGACCATCAGCGCGGTCATCGGTGACGGCTACATTCAGCTTTCCGTCGCAGGCCTCGCCGCGGGCAGCGGCATGCATTACATGGCTCCCGACCAGCTCGACCGGTACAGGCAGGCTGTCGCCGATGAAGGTTCAGGCGGCGCGCTGGAGAAGGTGATCGACGACGTGCGCGCGCACGATATCGCGGTGGGCGGGCACGAAACGCTCAAGGCCCCGCCCAGGGGCTACCCGGCCGACCATCCGCGGATTGAGTTGCTGCGCTGCAAGGGGCTCACCGCCTGGAAGGAATGGCCGGTCGGAGCCTGGCTCGGCACGGCGGAGGCGAAGACGCGGATCACTGACTTTCTCGCCGCCGCGCGCCCGCTCGATGCCTGGCTGGCCGAGCATGTCGGCGATTCGGACCTGCCGACCCGCTAGACCTGGCTGCGTCGATCGCCCGCCCTGCGGGAGATGGAACAACCTCAACGACAACGACAAAACCCGTAGAGATATCGATCAAGTCGAGCAATCCGGGCAAAGCCCGAAGAGCTCCACGGTATGTCCCACGTCGGCAAACCCGGCCTGGGCCGCGACTTGCTCGGCCCAGCGCTCCACTGCCTTGCCTTCCACCTCGACGCTGCGACCGCAGTTGCGGCAGGTCAGGTGGTGATGATGGGCATCGGTGCGGCAACGCCGGTACAGGGTCTCGCCGCTCGCGCTCGAGATCGCGTCGACCTGCCCGTCTTCACTGAGCACCTGCAAGTGCCGGTACACGGTCGTCAGGCCGATGTGCTCGCCCCGCCGGCGCAGTTCCGCGTGAATCTGCTGGGCACTGCAGAATCCGGGCAGCCCGTCAAGCGCGGCCGACAGGACCTCGGCCTGGCGAGTGCCGCGGATCCTCGTGCCGCGCGCGGCGGCAGGCGACCCGGCGGGCTGCGGTGAGCTCACACACGCACGGTAGCAGCCCGATGGCGGTGGTTCGGCGGCGAGCGCCGAGGCGCCCGTGCGGCGGACCCGGCCGGGCGGGATAGCTACCGGTGCCGGGTTAACCGGGCCCGGCAAGAACCGCTGCCTGGCAAGCAAACCGCCGCGCCCCGTGGCTCACGGGGCGCGGCGGCAGAGCGGGCAGTCTCCGGCGGCGCTACTCCTCTGTCGGCACTTCGGTCATCAGGTCGGCGGAGGTCTCCATCCCGGCCCGCCATACCGACCGGGCGATGATCTTCGTGGGGTCGACGCGGTGCTTGTAGCGGGCGGCGATCTCCGAGATCTCCTCCATCAGGCCCTCCGACAACGTGGTCGGGTTCAGGCCAAGCGCGAGGAAATTGTCGTTGCGCACGGCCAGTTCGTTCTCGTCCGCCTCCCGACGCGGGTTGGGCAGGTAGGCGATCTCGCAGCCGGTCATGTCGCCGATCATCTTGGCCAGGTCAAGCAGCCGGTGCGTCTCAGTCACCTGGTTCAGCACCATTGGCTGGGAGCCGGCCTGCGGCGGGTTCGTGAGCGCGATCTCGATGCAGCGGACGGTGTCGCGGATGTGGATGAAGGCGCGGGTCTGGCCGCCGGTGCCGTGCACGGTGAGCGGATGGCCGATTGCGGCCTGCATGAGGAAGCGGTTCAGGACGGTGCCGTAGTCGCCGTCGTAGTCAAACCGGTTGACCAGGCGCTCGTCCCGCGCGGTCTGGTCGGTCTGAGTGCCCCAGACGATGCCCTGGTGCAGGTCGGTGATCCGCAGCCCGTCGTTCTTGGCGTAGAAGGAGAACAGCAACTGGTCGAGCGTCTTGGTCATGTGATACACCGAGCCAGGGTTGGCCGGGTGCAGGATCTCCCGCTCGATCTCGCCGTCTGGCGTGGGCACCTTGACCGTCAGGTAGCCCTCGGGGATCGGCGCGCTGCCCGACCATCCGTAGCCGTACACGCCCATGGTGCCGAGGTGCGCCAGCGCGGCGTCGACGCGGGTCTCGACCAGGGCGGTCAGCAGGTTGTGCGTGGCCCGGACGTTGTTGTCGACCGTGTAGCGCTTGGTTTTCTGGGACTTCATCGAGTAGGGCGCCGCCCGCTGCTCGGCGAAGTGAACGATTGCATCCGGCTGGATCTCGCTGAGCACCGCGACGATCCGGTCGTACTCGGTGGCCAGGTCGAGGTTCACGAATCCGATCTCCCGGCCCGAGACTTCCTTCCAGGCGCTGATCCGCTCGTGGATGGGCCGGATCGGCGTGAGCGAGTCGACCTCGAGCTCGACGTCGATTTTGCGGCGGCTCAGGTTGTCCACGATCGTGATGTCGTGACCACGGTCAGACAGGTACAGCGAAGTTGGCCAGCCACAGAAGCCGTCGCCGCCGAGGACCAGTACGCGCATAGGTTCTCCAAATAGCTCTACCGCTTTGGGAAGTGCCCAGCACGACCGCCGCGGCCGTCGGTTGGGCACCGGGCTTGCCGGGCTCCCTTCGATGGCATCCGTGGAGGAGTGTACCGGGCGATTTCCACCGCGATGGTCAGTTCATCCACTCTACGGGCCGGGCTGGCGCCGCTGCGGCCGGGAGGCCTTCCTATCCGACCAAGCATGACCTGCCTGAGGTCTGAAGGCCAGAGGCGGGAACGGATTCACAGCCGACCTGCAGGAAGCGCTCAGCATTGTAGCTGCCTGGGCCCCGGCTGGCGGCCAGGTAGCGCGACCGGGGGAAGATGGAGCCATGGCGGCGCGCCTGGCTGGCCAGACCAGCCCGTACCTGCTTCAGCACGCGGATAACCCGGTCGACTGGTGGCCGTGGTGCGACGAGGCATTTGCCGCCGCCAGGGACCGGGATGTGCCCGTCCTGCTTTCGGTCGGATATTCGGCGTGTCACTGGTGCCACGTGATGGCCCACGAGTCGTTCGAGGACGAGCAGACCGCGGCGATCATGAACGAGAACCTCGTCTCGATCAAGGTCGACCGCGAGGAGCGGCCGGATGTCGACAGCGTCTACATGACCGCGACCCAGGCCATGACCGGGCAGGGCGGCTGGCCGATGACGGTCTTCATGACGGCCGATCGCGAGCCGTTCTTCTGCGGCACCTATTTCCCCAGGTCTCAATTCCAGCGCCTCGTGCTCGCCGTGACCAAGGCCTGGCGCGAGGACCGGACGCAGGTCGCCGAGCAGGCCAGCCAGATCGCCGCGGCGCTGGCGGAGCGCGCCACCGACACACAAGCCGTCGGCTCGGCGTCGGCCGGTCTGGCTCCTGGCGAGCTGGCCGGGGCGTGCGACGCGGCCGTCGGCCAGCTAGCGGCCGAGTTCGACGAGCGTCGGGGCGGATTCGGCGGCGCGCCGAAGTTCCCTCCGTCCATGGTGCTGGAGTTCTTGCTCCGGCACGCCGAGCGGCTGTCGGTGGGCGATACCGGGCCCCGTGCCCTCGCGATGGCCTCGGGAACCGCGGCGGCGATGGCGCGCGGCGGCATGTACGACCAGCTCGCGGGCGGGTTCGCGCGGTACAGCGTGGATGCCAACTGGGTCGTGCCGCACTTCGAGAAGATGCTGTATGACAACGCGTTGCTTGCCCGCGTTTACGCCCACCTGTGGCGCCGGACCCGGAGCGCGCTTGCCCGGCGGGTTACCGAGGACACCTGTGCCTGGATGCTGCGCGAGCTGCGCACACCCGAGGGTGGCTTCGCCGCAGCACTGGACGCCGACAGCGACGGAGTCGAGGGCGCCTTCTACGTGTGGACGCCGGACGAACTGACTTCCGTGCTGGGGCCATCGGATGGCGCCTTCGCGGCGCAGACCTTCGGCGTGACCAGTTCCGGCAGCTTCGAGCACGGGCAGTCGGTCCTGCAGTTGCGCGCCGACCCGGCCGATCAAGGCCGGCTCGACCGGATCCGGTCCGCGCTGCTCGCGGCGCGCGAGCAGCGCACGAGGCCGGGCCGGGACGACAAGGTCGTGGCCGCGTGGAATGGGCTGGCCATCGCGGCGCTGGCCGAGGCGGGCGTGCTGCTCGGCCGCGACGATTTCGTGGCGGCGGCGATCGCGGCGGCGGAACTGCTGACCAGCCTGCACCTGAGCGGGAGCCGGCTCGTGCGCACCTCGAGGGACGGCGTGGCCTCGACCGCATCCGCGGTGCTCGATGACTACGGCTGTCTCGCGGAGGGTCTTATCGCTCTGGCCGGCGTGACCGGAGCTGGCGGCTGGCTGGAAACGGCCGGGACGCTGCTGGACACCGCGCTCACCCGGTTCCGGGCCAGTGACGGCGCCTTCTTCGACACCGCCGACGACAGCGAGAGGCTGATTTACCGCCCGGCGGATGTCGCGGACGGGCCCAGCCCGTCGGGCACGTTCGCGGTCGCCGGGGCGCTGCTTAGCTATTCGGCACTCACCGGATCGGCAGTGCACCGCGAGGCCGCGATGGCGGCCCTGGCGAGCGTGCCCGCGCTGGCCTCCCGCTTTCCGCGCGCCGTCGGCTGGGGGCTTGCCGTGGCCGAGGCGGTGATGTCGGGACCGGTGGAGATCGCGATCGTGGGCCCGCCGTCGGAGGAGCGCGACGCGCTGCACGTGGTGGCCATGACGGCCGCCCCTCCCGGTGCCGTCATCGCGCTCGGAGACGGCGCCGACGGAGCGGGGATTCCGCTGCTGGCCGGACGCAGTCCCGTAGCCGGAGCGGCGGCCGCCTACGTGTGCCGGGATTTCGCCTGCCGCGCGCCCGTGACCGACCCCGATCAGCTCGCGGCGGCGCTCGGCTGACTGGGCGGCTTCATCAACTATCCCACTGAAGTTCGCCAAGCGTTCGTCACGCAAACTGGCCGGATGGCGTGACCTTTACCATCATGGGGAACGTCGGGGTATAGACGCATGCGCGCGACGCGTGCATCGTTACTTGCGAGATCGGCGTCTTTGCGGCCGATGCCCGCGGTGGAAGGAGTTCTGGTGCGCGACGGACTGCGCCGCCTGCGCGCTGCCCTGCGGGTCGCCGTTGTCCCCGGATTGCGTCGCCTGCGTGCTGCCCTGCGGGCGGCGGTCAGCACAGGAAGGCGCCGGCTGCGGGCCGCCCTGTGGGTCGCCGTGGCCGTCGGAATTGTCGCGGGCCTCTCGCCGAGGCTCATTGACGGGGCTTTCTCTGGCCCCACCGGTCATCGAGGGTTCGCGGCGTCGACCGGCGCCGCGACGCCCGGCACCCCGCGATCGCAGCCGCGGGCTTCGGGAACCCCGGAGCCAGGCACGTTCATTCAGGCCCTGGACGGGCGCGCCGGAACCGTGCCGGTGGCCCAGCTGACGGCGAACTCCGCCCCGGTGGTCGCCCCGCTGCGCACACTGCTTGCTGCCGATCTGCTCGTGGTCGCGCCGACCACGCTGCCGCGGGCGTCGTTCGGCGCGGTGCGGCGCATGCGGGGCGTTGTCGCCATGGAGCCAGTCGATGCGGCCAGGATCAAACTGGACGGCACCTACGTCGCGATGCTCGGCGTCGACCCGTCGCGGTTCCGCGCCTTCGCGGCCCGGCCGACAGCGCGGTCGAACGCGCTGTGGCAAAGCGTGGCCGACGGTGACGTGGCTGTCTCCTACCTCATGGGCGAGCAGGAACGGCTGCCGCTGGGCGGCACCGTGGAGGTGGCCGGGACCCGCACCGAGAAGCTCCGGATCGGCGGGTTCGGCACCGTCGCCATCAGCGGGGTCGACGCGGTGGTGTCAACTCACGTCGCCCAGTCCCTCGGGCTGCCCGCCGACAACTCCATGGTGATCAGCGCACCGCACGCGGCGCTGACCGTTCTCATGCACCAGGTCGCGAGCGTGCTGCCGCGCGATGCGTCGATCGTGCCCCTCGTCGCGCAGGCCCAGGCCGGGCTCCGCAGCCTGCCGGTGACGCCGGGATCGGCTGGCGGCGTCGGGGTAACGGTTGCAGACGGACCCGGCCTCACGCCGCAGCAGACCCGCGCGTT